>JAJXWG010000060.1 GCA_021781695.1 Pseudomonadota bacterium | reverse complement strand
GGCCGGGTGCTGGCTGGCCTCAACAAGCGCATAGACACGAGCCAGCAGGCATTGGCAATTAACGATGGTGCGTCATTGATACAGACGCTGACTGAATTCAAGGAAATGGCATGACACTACAAGGACAAATCGCGCTGGTGACGGGCGCATCTCGCGGCATCGGTCAGGCTATTGCGCAGGAACTGGGTCGTCAGGGCGCTGCGGTGATCGGCACGGCGACCACCGACAAAGGGGCTGCCGCGATCAGCGACTATCTGGCGGCGAATGGCATCAGGGGTTGCGGTTATGCACTTAACGTCAACGATGCGGCCCAGACAGAATTGGTGCTGGATGCGCTTCGCAAACAGTACGGAGAAATCACGATACTGGTGAACAATGCCGGCATCACGCGGGACAACCTGCTGGCGCGCATGACGGATGAGGAATGGGATGATGTGCTGGCAACCAACCTGAAATCGGTGTTTCGTCTGTCCCGCGCGGTTTTGCGCGCGATGATGAAGGCCAGAAGTGGGCGCATCATCAGCATCTCTTCCGTGGTGGGCAGCATGGGCAATGCAGGGCAGGCCAACTACGCCGCATCGAAGGCTGGCATGATCGGTTTTACCAAATCGCTGGCGCAGGAAATCGGCAGCCGCAACGTCACGGTGAACTGTGTGGCTCCGGGCTTTATCGACACCGACATGACGCATGCGCTGGGAGAGGAGCAGCGCGCAAAACTTGTCGAGCATGTGCCATTAAAACGCCTGGGGCAGCCCGCGGATATTGCGGCTGCGGTAGCCTTCCTGGCAAGCCCGGCGGCTTCATACATCACGGGTGTTACCCTGCATGTGAACGGCGGGATGTACATGGAGTAGCATGGGGGCGCTAGGCGCTGTGTCGTCATTTATTTTCTTGGGAAGCCATTATGCAATGTCCGCTCTGTAATGCTGAAGTTGGTTCTAATGTAGGTGTTTGTGATCATTGTGGCGCAATCCGGGTTTATGTTCGAACCACCCTCGGGGTGATGGTGGGCTGGTTTGGCATGGTGATGTTGTTGTTGTGGGCTATCATGGCGCTGCCCCTGGTGGTTTTCCCTTTTATTCATTACAGTCTGGTAGGGTACCCATGGTTGGCCCTGGTGATCGGTGCGATGCTGACGGCGGGATTGCTGTGGTATTCAAGATCGACCGTGCATGCAGAGTGGGTGCGTCGCTAGAATTCAAATCCGGTTGAGGCTGGCTGTCTGTCCATGCTACAATACATGTTGCATCGGAATTGGCCGGTGCAAATTTCCCGCTCGCGCAAGTTGGGGTGCTCGAAAGAGTCAAGCTGGCGAGTGGCAGTTCTAACCCTTAACATATAGGAATAATCATGGCTGTAACAATGCGTCAAATGCTGGATGCTGGTGTTCATTTTGGTCACCAGACCCGTTTCTGGAACCCGAAGATGGCACCTTTCATTTTCGGGCATCGTAATCGTATTCACATCATCAATCTGGAAAAATCCGTCGCGATGTTTGCTGAGGCGGAAAATTACGTGCGCAAGCTCGCTGCAAAGAAGGGCACGATCCTGTTCGTGGCCACCAAGCGCCAGGCGCGCGAAATTCTTCAGGAAGAAGCAACCCGCGCAAATTCCCCGTTTGTGAATCACCGCTGGCTGGGCGGCATGCTGACCAATTACAAGACGGTGCAGCAATCCATCAAGCGTCTGCGCGATCTGGAAGCCGTGATGGCGGATGGTTCGACCGAAGGCGTCTCCAAAAAAGAATTGCTGATGATGAACCGCGAGCTGGAGAAGTTGAATCGCAGCCTGGGCGGCATCAAGGACATGGCCAATCTGCCGGACGCGATATTTGTGATCGACGTGGGTTACCAGAAGGGAGCCATCGTCGAAGCGCAGAAGCTGGGCATACCTGTAATCGGCATCGTCGATACCAATAATTCACCGATCGGTGTGGATTTCGTGATACCGGGCAACGACGACTCCACCCAGGCGATCCGTCTGTATGCGCGCGGCATCGCCGATGCGGTGCTGGAAGGCCGTGCCCAGTCATTGAATGAGCTGGTTCAGCAGGTGGCTGAAGAGCCTGAACAGACTGCCTGAGATAAACTGGCGCACAAAGGGGCGCAAGCCCCTTTTTTTATAAGTTTTTTATCTGAATTTTAGGAGTTGAGCATGGCGGAAATCACTGCAAGTATGGTCAAGGAGTTGCGCGAGGCAACGGGCCTTGGCATGATGGAATGCAAGAAGGCGCTGGTCGAGGCGGATGGCGATTTCAAGGTGGCTGAAGAGCAGTTGCGCATCAAGAGCGGTGCCAAGGCCAGCAAGGCTTCGTCGCGCGTGACGGCCGAAGGCGTAGTCAGCACGTTCATCGCTCCCGATGGCAAATCGGGTGCGGTCGTCGAAGTGAACTGCGAGACCGATTTCGTGGCGAAGAATGATGATTTCATTGCATTTGCAAAAAATGTGGCTGAAACGGTGGCAAAGAATGATCCGGCCGATATCGCAGCCTTGTCAGACATGAAGATTGCAAACGGCGTTGACAGCGTTGAGGAAACCCGCAAGGCGCTGGTGATGAAGCTGGGCGAGAACATGGCAGTGCGCCGTTTCGAGCGCTATGAAACCACGACCGGAAATCTTTCGAGCTATCTGCATGGCAGCAAGATCGGCGTGCTGCTCAATTTTTCGGGCGGTGATGATGCGCTGGGGCGCGACATCTGCATGCACATTGCAGCCTCCAAGCCGAAATCTGTCGATGCTTCAGGAGTGAACCCGGCGGATATAGACACCGAGCGCCGCATTGCGGTCGAGAAGGCGCGCGAAGCGGGCAAGCCCGAAGCGATGCTGGAAAAAATCGCCGAAGGCACCGTGCAGAAATTCCTGAAGGAAGTCACGCTGCTGGGCCAGGTTTTCGTCAAGGCGGAAGATGGCAAGCAGACTATAGAACAGTTGCTGAAGGCGAAAGGCGCTTCGGTTTCCTCCTTCCAGATGTTCGTGGTGGGTGAAGGCATCGAGAAAAAGGTTGAAGATTACGCGGCGGAAGTGGCCGCGACGATCGCTGCAGCACAGGGATGATGACCATGAGCGCGCCTGTCTATAAACGCATACTGTTGAAACTCTCCGGCGAAGCGCTGATGGGGGAAGACAGCTATGGCATCAACCGTCAGGTGATCGAGCGCATCGTGGCCGAGATTGCGGAAGTGGTTGAGATGGGTGTGCAGGTGGCATTGGTGATCGGCGGCGGCAACATCTTTCGCGGTGTGGCACCCGCCGCAGCCGGCATGGACAGGGCAACAGCCGATTACATGGGCATGCTGGCCACGGTGATGAACTCGATGGCATTGCAGGATGCGATGAGCCGTTCGGGGTTGGATTGTCGCGTGCAGTCGGCCCTCAATCTGGAACAGGTCGCGGAACCTTTCATACGCGGCAAGGCGCTGCGCTACCTTGAAGAGGGTAAGGTGGTGATATTTGCTGCGGGGATAGGCAGCCCTTTCTTTACCACTGATACTGCGGCGGCGCTGCGCGGCGTTGAGATGAGCGCCGAGGTGGTGATCAAGGCGACCAAAGTCGACGGCATTTACACGGCCGATCCGAAAAAGGATCCGCAGGCGGTGCGTTATCAGTCACTGAGTTTTGACGAGGCGATCAGCAAGAACCTCCAGGTGATGGATGCGACCGCGCTGACCCTTTGCCGAGACCAGAAATTGCCGATCATCGTATTCAGTATTTTCAAGCCGGGTGCGTTAAAACGCGTGCTGTCAGGGGAAGGCGAGGGCACGCTGGTTCGGGTTGACTAGCAGTGCCTGCATGACGAGGAGAGAGCATGATTGCTGAAATCAGAAAAGATGCCGAACAGAGGATGCGCAAGTCGCTTGATGCATTGCGCGCTGACTTGGGTAAGATCCGCACGGGCCGTGCACATACCGGTCTTTTGGATCATGTAATGGTCGAATATTACGGCAGCCCGACGCAGGTGACGCAGGTGGCCAATATCACGCTGATCGATGCGCGCACCATAGGCGTGCAGCCTTATGAGAAAAACATGGTGGGCAAGGTCGAGCGCGCGATACGCGATGCGGATCTGGGCTTGAATCCTGCCACCAGCGGCGACCTGATCCGTGTTCCGATGCCGATGCTGACCGAGGAGCGCCGTCGCGATCTGATCAAGCTGGTGAAGTCCGAAGGGGAAGATGCGAAGATCGCGGTGCGCAACATACGCCGGGATGCGAACCACAGCCTGAAGGAGCTGCTCAAGAAGAAAGAAATTTCTGAAGACGATGAGCGGCGCATGCAGGATGATATCCAAAAGCTTACCGACAAGTTTGTTTCTGAAATCGACCAGGCGTTGTCAGCCAAAGAAGTTGATTTAATGGCCGTGTAATGTGACCAGTTCCACGCTCACCATTCCTGATGTAGCTAAGATACCGCGTCATATTGCCATCATCATGGATGGCAATGGCCGCTGGGCAAAGCGCCGGTTCATGCCGCGCATCATGGGGCATCAGCGAGGCGTCGAATCCTTGCGTGTCACCGTCAAAGCCTGCCGTGATCTAGGTGTCGAATATCTGACGGTATTTGCTTTCAGCAGCGAAAACTGGCGTCGTCCGGCTGACGAGGTGTCGTTCTTGATGTCGCTGTTCATGAAAATGCTGGAGCGCGAGGTCGCAAGCATACATGGCAACAACATTCGCCTGAAGATCATCGGCGACAGGTCGCATTTTGATGACAATCTGCAGCGGGCCATTTCTGACGCCGAGACGCTCACCGCCAACAATACCGGTTTGATGCTGACCATTGCCGCAAACTATGGCGGGCGCTGGGATGTGATGCACGCGGTGCATGCAATGCTTAGGGATCATCCTGAGCTTGCGGCATCGTTCACAGAGGCGGATCTACAGCCATATCTTTCCATGGGCGATGCGCCCGAGCCTGATTTATTCATACGCACCGGAGGCGAGAAACGCATCAGCAATTTCATGCTCTGGCAGCTGGCCTATACCGAGTTGTATTTTACGGACACCCTGTGGCCGGCTTTTGGTCGCCGTGCACTGGAGCTTGCCATTGCTTCTTATCAGCATCGCGAGCGGCGTTTTGGCCGAACCAGCGACCAACTGGCAGGCACCGTTAAAGAGCGATATGCTTAAGTCAAGAATCATCACCGCCGTCATTCTGCTGCTGCTGCTGCTGCTCGTGCTGTTCGTATTGCCGGGCAGCTGGTGGGCGGCAGTCGTCGTGCTGATGGTGATGCAGGGTATTTTTGAATGGTCGAAACTGTCCAGGCTGTCCGGCAGCCAGACTTTCCTTTATGCGGCATTGACGCTGCTTCTGATGGCAGTCCTGATCCTGTCCGGGATTTCCCATGCATGGATTTACGCTGTATCTGCGGTGCTCTGGCTTGTCGTCGTGCCGATCTGGATGGTGGCGGGCTTGAAAGTCGAGAATCGCCCGCTGATGTGCCTGACCGGCTGGGCCGTGCTGTTGCCGACGGGGCTTGCGATGCTGGATTTGCGCAGCTTGAGTCCGTGGCTGCTGCTGCTTGCGATGAGCCTGGTCTGGGTTGCAGATATCGGCGCTTATTTTTCAGGACGCAGATTTGGAAAACACAAACTCGCACCCGGCATCAGCCCCGGAAAAACCTGGGAAGGTGTGGCAGGCGCTGTGTTTTGCGCTTCCATCTATGCGCTGATCGTATGGTATGCACTCGCTGCAAGGTTGGCCGTGCCTCCGGTTGCGTTTGTGCTGCCGGCCATTTGGTGTTGGGTGGCTTTGGCCGTGATCGGCGATCTGTTCGAATCCCTGATCAAACGCCAGGCGGGTGTCAAGGACAGCGGATCGCTGTTGCCCGGGCACGGCGGCCTGCTCGACCGTATCGATGCGCTGACTTCAACCCTGCCGCTTGCTGCGATGGCCATGTTGATAGGGCAGATGGGTTGACATGCAATCGCTCACGATTCTAGGTTCGACGGGAAGCATAGGCACGAGTACTTTGGATGTGGTGGGACGCCATCCGGACAAATACCGGATATTTGCGCTGACAGCCAACAAACAGGTCGATCTGCTGTATAAACAATGTATTCAGTTTAATCCTGTCTATGCGGTGCTGCTCGACGATGGAGCGGCTGTCAAGTTGCGTGCCCTGCTGCGTGAAGCGGGATTGAAGACCGAGGTGTTGTGCGGCGTTGATGCGCTGGAAGCTGTGAGCAGTTTGCCCGAGGTGGACACGGTGATGGCCGCCATCGTGGGTGCTGCAGGTTTGCGGCCCACGCTTGCCGCAGCGCATGCGGGCAAGAAGATTCTGCTGGCCAACAAGGAAACATTGGTGATGGCAGGCAATGTTTTTATGGATGCGGTGCGCGAAAGCGGTTCTGCACTGCTGCCCATCGACAGCGAGCACAATGCGATTTTTCAGGCATTGCCGCATGACTACAAGGGCGACATGGCGGGCTCGGGGGTTGCGCGGATATTGCTTACCGCATCGGGCGGTCCGTTCCGCACGACGCCGCTGGAAAACCTGCAGCAGGTCACGCCAGACCAGGCATGCAGACATCCCAACTGGACGATGGGGCGCAAGATTTCGGTGGACTCTGCAAGCATGATGAACAAGGGTCTGGAAGTTATCGAGGCGCGCTGGCTGTTCAACGTCGATGCCTGCGACATACAGGTGGTGATCCATCCGCAGAGCGTGATTCATTCTCTGGTCGAATACATTGACGGCTCTGTGATCGCGCAGCTCGGCAATCCGGACATGCGCACGCCGATCGCCTATGGCCTTGCATATCCTCATCGCATCGACTCAGGCGTGGCCTCGCTCGATTTGTTCAAGATCGCAAGGCTTGATTTTGCCGAGCCCGACTTTGCGCGCTTTCCTTGCCTGGCACTGGCATACCAGGCCTTGCGCGCAGGGGGCAGCGCACCTGCGGTGCTCAACGCGGCCAATGAAGTTGCCGTTGCCGCATTTCTGGATCATGAGATTTCATTCCTTTCCGTTGCACGCGTGATTGAATCGGTGCTGACGAGCATGCCAGTCCATGACGTTGCCTGTCTTGATGATGTGCTGGAAGCCGATGCCAGCGCGCGTTGCGCTGCCAACCAACAAGTTGAAAGACTCCGCCTATGATGACCTTGCTTGCTTTTGTCGCTGCTGTCGTTGTGCTAGTGATGTTTCATGAATATGGCCATTACTGGGTGGCGCGCCGCTGTGGTGTCAAGGTGCTGGTTTTCTCGCTGGGGTTCGGCAAGGTGATATACCGCAAACGGTTTGCCCATTCCGATACCGAATGGGTGATCTCCGCGATCCCTCTGGGCGGTTATGTCAAGATGCTCGACGAGCGCGAAGGCGAGGTGTTGCCTGCCGAACTGCACAAGGCATTCAACCGCAAACCGGTGTTGCAGCGCATGGCCATTGTCGTGGCAGGTCCGGTGGCGAATTTCATCCTGGCGATATTGCTTTACTGGGTGTTGTTCATGCACGGAATAGAAGGCCTGAAACCTGTGCTGGGCGATGTGCCGGCAGGCACGCCTGCAGCGCTGGCAGAGATGCACAAGGGAGAGCAGATACTCAGTGTCAATGGAGTGGCGATCCCGAGCTGGCAGGAATTGCGCTGGACGCTGATGACGCTGTCGCTGAAAGAGGGCAGGCAAGGTGAGGCCGATGTGAAGGCCAGCGACAATGGTGTGATCCTGCATCATCGGCTTGATATGAGCGGGCTTTTGATCGGCGATCTGGAAGGCGAATTTCTTGGCAAGCTTGGTCTGCATTCCGAGCAGCCTGTGATTGCGCCAGTGATAGGCATGCTGACCGACAAGGGGGTGGCAAGACAGGCCGGGCTGCAGGTGGGCGACGTGATTTTGCGTGCAGACGGATTGCCTGTTCAGAACTGGGGCCAGATGGTTGAATTGGTTCGCGCGAGCCCGAAGCGTTCGATACGGATGGATATTCAACGCGGCCAGAGGACGCTGAGCCTTGATGTGATTCCCGAAGCAGTTGCCGAATCAGGCAAGATGATAGGCAGGATAGGTGCGGCCCCCAAGTTCGACCAGAAGGCGTGGGAAGCGATGACCACCATGGTGAGTTATGGACCGCTGGACGCGTTTGGCCAGTCGGTTACGAAAACCTGGGAAACTTCCTTCATCAGCCTGAAAATGCTGGGTAAAATGCTGGTGGGTGAAGTGTCCGTGAAAAATTTGAGCGGGCCGGTTACTATTGCTGATTATGCAGGGCAGTCTGCGCATATGGGGGTGATCGCTTATCTTGGCTTTCTTGCATTGATCAGCATCAGTCTGGGAGTGTTGAATCTGTTGCCTGTTCCTTTATTGGATGGCGGACACTTGCTGTATTATGTCGCCGAGTCGGTCAAAGGCAGTCCCGTTTCTGAAAGGGCATGGGAAACCGGTCAGAAGATCGGCATCGTATTGCTGGGTACGCTGATGGTTCTTGCTTTTTATAATGATATTAATCGCCTCATCTCAGGTTAGCAATAAATGAATAAAACAAAACTTGCAGGAATTCTTTCGCTGTTGTTCGTCTCGCCCGCTTGGGCGATCACGCCATT
>JAJXWG010000059.1 GCA_021781695.1 Pseudomonadota bacterium | reverse complement strand
CCAGAACGCCTGCACGCCCGAACAGGTCAAGGCCATCGGCTGCCATGGCCAGACCATACGCCACTGCCCTGAACAAGGCTATACGCTGCAAATCGGCAATGCCGCGCTGCTTGCCGAACTGACAGGCATCGCGGTGATCAGCGATTTTCGCAGCCGCGACATTGCGGCAGGCGGCCAGGGCGCGCCGCTGGTCCCCGCCTTTCACGACAGGGTATTACGCCATCCTGAAATCCACCGAGTAATCGTCAACATCGGCGGCATCAGCAATCTGACCGACCTCGCCCCCAGCAAGCCCACCACAGGCTTTGACTGCGGCCCAGGCAACCTGCTGATGGATGCCTGGTGCATGCAACATTTGCAGCGGCCTTACGATGACAACGGCGCATGGGCAGAAAGCGGAAAGGTTTTGCACGGGCTGCTTGACCGCCTGCTTTCAGAACCGTACTTCGTGCTTTCCCCACCCAAGAGCAGCGGGCGCGATCTTTTCAACATGAACTGGCTGCAGAGTCATCTGCAAAAAAACGAAGCGCCGGAGGACGTAGAGGCCACCCTGCTTTTGCTCACCGCCACCACCATAGCACAGGCAATCAGAAAGCATTGCGGAGGCGCGCAGGAAATTTATCTATGCGGGGGCGGCGCGCACAACAGCGCGCTCTGCCGCGCGCTTGCAAATCAGCTGCCAGATTGCAGCATTGCGACCACCAGCGAGCTGAACATCGACGGCGACTTTCTGGAAGCCATCGCATTCGCGTGGCTTGCCCGGCAGAATCTTGCAAAAAATTCTGCCAACCTGCCTCGCGTCACCGGCGCAAGACATCCCTGCATTCTGGGCGCAGTTTATCCAGCCTGATCATCGGGCGAGCTTACCGTCCCGTTCGCCTCAGTCAGCCTGTTTGCGCAGGAAGGAAGGGATATCGTAGGTTTCCACCCCGGACTTTTCCATCGCTTCCACCGTGGCGCGACGACCCGTGCGCATGATGGTCGGCATCTCGAGTTCCCCATAGTTGATGCTGGCCACAGGCTGATCGTGTGTGCCTGTTCTCTTGTAGTCCTGGTCCACATAGACCACTTCAGGCTTGGTCATCTTGCGCTCGAGCGGCCCGCCCAGTCCTGTCGCAACCACGGTCACGCGCAATTCATCGCACATGGACTCGTCAAATACCGACCCCAATATCACCGTCGCCTCTTCGGCCGCAAACTGCACGCAGTTCATCACATCTTCCATCTCGCTCACCTTGAGGGAGCTCGAGGAGGTGATGTTGACCAGCACGCCGCGCGCACCTGTCATGTCCACGTCTTCCAGCAGCGGACTTGCGATCGCGCGCTCTGCCGCAATCTTTGCGCGGTCCGGCCCCGATGCAACCGCCGAGCCCATCATCGCCATGCCGTTTTCCGACATCACCGTGCGCACGTCGGCAAAGTCCACGTTGATGAGTCCCGGCACATTGATGACTTCGGCAATGCCCGCCACAGCGCCCTGCAACACGCCGTTTGCGGCCTTGAACGCTTCCGGCACGGTGACATCCTTGCCCAGCACTTCCATCAGCTTGGAATTGGGCACGATGATCAATGAGTCCACATGTTCATGCAGCGCCTTGATGCCTTCAGCCGCGAAACGCATGCGGTTACCTTCATAGATGAAAGGCTTGGTCACCACAGCGACGGTCAGAATATTCATCTCGCGTGCGATCTGTGCGACGATGGGGGCAGCACCCGTGCCGGTTCCGCCGCCCATGCCTGCCGTGATGAACACCATGTTCGAACCTGCGATCAGTTCCTTGATGCGCTCGCGGTCTTCTTCGGCTGCCGCCTTGCCCACAGAAGGTTTTGCGCCAGCACCCAGGCCCTGTGTGATCGCCGCACCTATCTGCAGCTGCGTGCGCGCGCGGCTTCGGTTCAATGCCTGCGCATCGGTGTTGATGACGATAAACTCCACGCCCTGCACGCCCTGTTCTATCATGTGATCAACGGCATTTCCCCCGCATCCGCCGACTCCGATCACCTTGATTACCGCATCCTGAGATTGTGTTTCCATGATTTCAAACATCGCTGCCCCCTTAAAGTAACAAAATTCAACCCGATCAAATATTACCCATCAATCAAACTAAAACCACGACTTCATCTTTGCCAATACATCCTTGAACGAATTCGACTGCTTGCGCGTCTCCTCATTGCTCTTGTGATACTCAAGCCCGTACAGCAACAAGCCAACCCCTGTCGCCATGCGAGGCGTCTTCACCACTTCCGACAACCCCCCCACATATTTCGGTATGCCCAGTCTTACCGGAAGATGGAATATTTCCTCGCCCAGTTCGACCATGCCCTGCATCGCGCTGCTGCCCCCCGTGATTACGATGCCCGACGAAAGCAGATCGTCGAATCCGCTGCGCCTAAGCTCCGCCTGCACCAGAGAATAAAGTTCCTCGACGCGCGGCTCGATTACCTCGGACAGTGTCTGCCTGGACAACATGCGCGGTCCGCGTTCACCCACACCTGGCACCTCGATCGCACCGTCATCTGCCAACTGGCGCAAGGCGCAGCCATGTCGTATCTTGATGTCCTCCGCATCCTGTGTCGGCGTGCGCAGGGCCATCGCGATGTCATTAGTGATCTGGTCACCCGCTATCGGTATCACCGCGGTATGGCGTATCGAGCCTCCGGTGAACACCGCGATGTCCGTCGTGCCGCCTCCGATATCCACCAGGCACACGCCCAGATCCATCTCGTCGTCGGCTAGCACCGCGCGACTGGACGCCAGGGGCTGCAGGATGAGTTCGTTCACTTCAAGGCCGCAGCGGTGTATGCACTTCATGATGTTCTGCACGGCCGCCACCGCACCCGTGACGATATGCACCTCAACATCCAGCCTCATGCCGCTCATGCCCAGCGGCTTCTTGATGCCGTCCTGTCCGTCTATGCTGAAAGCCTGCTCGAGCACATGCAGTATCTGCTGATCGGCAGGCAGGCTGATCGAGCTTGCCGTTTCAAGCACACGGTCGATGTCGGCCTGAGTCACTTCCTTTTCCTTGATCTTCACCATGCCGCGCGAGTTCGTGCTGCGTATGTGACTGCCTGCAATGCCTGTATGCACCGCCGTGATCTTGCAATCGGCCATCAGCTCGGCCTCTTCCAGCGCGCGCTGTATCGCGCCCACCGTAGCCTCTATGTTCACCACCATGCCTTTTTTCATGCCGGACGATTCATGCATGCCCATGCCGATCACTTCCAGCACACCGTCGAGCTTGACCTCTCCCACGATCGCCACGATCTTCGATGTACCGATATCGAGCCCCACCACCAGATTTTTTGATTCCTTGTTTCTGCTCATTGCGCGCACCCCATTCCGGAAGACAGGGAAAGAATGGAAAACTTTCCCTCATCGCTGTCTTTAACACTCGATCCGTTCATCCTTCCGCCTTTCCTGTCACCCTCACTGCAAATCCATTCCGGTAACGCATGTCCACCACGCTGCCTCCCTGTTGCTGAACTGCCAGCCTTCTGCCGGAATCACCCGGCTTCGTTTCTTCAGCCTTAATCTTGCTGTCTTCTGCCATCTGGTAAGCCACAAATCTTGCCATGCGCTCCTGCAATGCCTCGCGCCCCAGCTCCAGCAGCGTGCCGTTGCTCAGATGCAGCTGCCATGCGTGCCTCGCCGACAGTGCGATTTGAGACACCTGCAGATTCAGCACGGCCAACTGCCCGCTGAATGCCTTGTATTCATCCAGCACTTCCGCCGAACTTCCATCGACCCCGATGAATCTTGGCAGCTGCTGTGTGGTTTCAGCGACAAAAACCTCGCCCGACTGATCCACCAGCGCATCATCATTCCAGCGCGCCACCGCCTGGTGTTCTTCAATCTGCAAAAGCAGGCTATCCGGAAATTCGCGCCTTATGCTCACGCTTCGCACCCAGGGCAGCGCTTCCAGCGACAGTCTCAGTCTGTTTATGTCCACCGTCATAAAATTACCCTGCACTCCGCTCTTCACGAGCGCCAGCACCTCCGAAGGCATCACGCGTCCCGGCGCGCTCAACAGCCGCACCGTCCTGATAGGCAGCAGCGTTGGCAGGTGCACGATGTAATACGCCGCCCCATACACAATGGCCAACACGCTGCATCCCAGCAGATAATTCGCAATTTTGCGCAACAAAGGTGCGTTATCCCACATGCGCCAGCTCCAGAACACGCAACACCAGCTGCTCAAAACTGATACCCGCCTCGCGCGCTGCCATCGGCACCAGGCTGTGGTCTGTCATTCCGGGCGAGGTGTTCGCTTCCAGCACATACATGTTTCCCTCCACGTCCGTCAGGAAGTCCACGCGCCCCCAGCCCTGTCCGCCTATCAGCGCAAAAGCCAGTTTTGCAAGGCGCTGCATATTTTTTTCCTGCGCATCATCCAGGCCGCATGGACAAAGATAGCGCGTGTCATTGCGCAGGTACTTCGCCTCATAGTCGTAGAATTCACCAGCAGGTTCTATCTTGATCACAGGCAATGCAACATCGCCCAGTATCGCCACGGTGTATTCGCCGCCTGAGATACTGCGCTCCGCGATCACCAGGCTGTCGTGTTTTGCCGCCTGCCGATAGGCCGCCTGCAATTCGCTTTTTGCCTTGACCCTGCTGATGCCCACGCTTGAGCCTTCGTTTGCAGGCTTGACGAACAGCGGCAAACCAAGTTTTTCAACGACTTCATGATCTTTGCTTTGCTCGTCCAGCATCAGGTATTCGGGGATTGGCAGGCCGCCTGCCTGCCACACCAACTTGCTGCGCCACTTGTCCATCCCCAGCGCCGATGCCATCACACCGCTTCCGGTGTAGGGAATGCCGAGCAATTCCAGCGCACCCTGCACAGTCCCGTCTTCGCCGAATCGTCCGTGCAGCGCGATAAAGGCCATATCGAACCCTTCATCTTTCAGTGCCTGCAAATTTCCTGCTGCAGGATCAAACGCATGCGCATTCACGCCGCTTTTCAGAAGCGCAGCCAGAACTGCAGCGCCGCTTTTCAGCGAGACCTCGCGTTCCGCAGAACGACCGCCGAACAGAACCGCGACCTTGCCGAAGGAGGCAGAATTCAGGATGCGGGATTCAGGATTCTGATTAGTCATTTTTCTCATACTCGCCGATAATTTTTACTTCCGCGTGCAACAACACGCCCGTCTGTTTTTCTACTGTCTTGCGCACCATGCTGATAAGATCTTCAATATCTTTCGCAGTAGCGCCATCTTCATTGACAATAAAATTTGCGTGCTTTTTGGACACACTGGCACCGCCGATTTTTTCTCCTTTCAGACCGCATTGTTCGATCAGTCGCGCCGCATGATCATTTGGCGGATTACGGAACACCGAACCTGCATTGGGCAGATTCAATGGCTGACTGGCGATGCGGCGGCTCAACAGATCCTTGATCTTCCGCCTTGCGATCTCCCCGTCTCCGCTTGCAAATCTGAACCATGCGCCGACGAACAACTCTTGATTCGGCAAAGAGCGCGGCGAGGAGCGGATGGCCGAGGAATGACCTGCTTCCTCATCTTTGCCTGTGGGGAATGTGCGCTCGCTGCTCGCTCCGCTCTCCTCAGCCCTCCGCTCCTCGCTGCGCTCTCCTGCAGTCTTGCTTTCCAGCCTACTTACACTTCGGTAACCGATTTCGTATTCCTCGGGCTTGCATATCCTGATTTCACCGCTGTGCGTCATTACCTGCACCCTTTCGATGTTGCGCCAGGTCTCACCGCCATAACATCCTGCATTCATCGCCAGCATGCCTCCCAGCGTCCCCGGGATGCCCGCAAAGAACTCGGCATCGCTCATGTCATGCAATGCTGCAAAACGCGCCAGTTTCGCGCCCGGCACGCCGGCCTGCGCATAGACCAGCCCATCCTGTTCAAGACGCAATTCGCGCAATGCACCATGCATCAGCAACACAGTGCCCCTGATCCCGCCGTCCCGCACCAGGAGATTGCTGCCCAGCCCCACCACGACCAGTGGTTCATCGGCTGGCAGGATGGACAGGAACCTGTGCAAATCATCGAGGTCCGCAGGCTGATAAAATTTTTCGGCAACGCCGCCCGTACGCCAGCTGGTATGCCGGCTCATCGGCTCGTTGAGGCTCAGTTTCCCGCGCAATCCAGCCAGCACTCTGTCTTCTGTCATCATGTTCATGTCTGCGCCATTTGCTTGATTGCCGTCGGCACATTGCCGATTGATCCCGCACCCATGGTCAACACCACATCGCCATCCTTAGCCTGCTGTATCACGATCGCCGGCATGTCCGCGATGCTCTCGACAAACACCGTTTCGCTCTGTCCTGCCAGGCGCAGCGCATGCATCATCGCGCGCCCATCGGCTGCCACCAGCGGCACCTCACCTGCGGCGTATACCTCTGCCAGCACCAACACATCCACGCTGCACAATATCTTCACGAAATCTTCGAACAGGTCGCGCGTTCTGGTATAGCGGTGCGGCTGGAATGCGAGCACCAGACGCCGCCCGGGAAATGCGCCACGCACGGCAGCAAGCGTTGCCGCCATCTCTGCCGGATGATGGCCGTAGTCGTCGATCAGCGTGAAACGGCCACCCCTTGGCAAGGCAATCTCGCCATAACGCTGGAATCTCCTGCCCACGCCCTCGAAATCACGAAGCGCTGCAATGATCGCTTCATCTGCCACGCCCACTTCGAGCCCAATCGAAATTGCGGCCAGCGCATTGAGCACGTTGTGCCTGCCTGCCAGATTGAGTGTGACATCGAGGTCTTTGGGTGTGCCGTTCTGCCTGCATTGCGCGGTGAACAGCATCTGCCCGCCCGCAGCTCGAACGTTCACCGCGCGGATCTGCGCCGACTCGTCAAAGCCGTAGGTCGTCACAGGCTTGGTGATTCTGGACAGAATCTCGCGCACGTTTGCATCGTCCACGCACAGCATCGCTCGGCCATAGAAGGGCAGATGCTCGACGAAATCCACGAATGCCTGCTTCAGGCGCGAGAAGTCATGTCCATAGGTTTCCATATGGTCCGCGTCGATATTCGTGATCACCGCCAGTATCGGCTGCAGATAGAGGAACGAGGCATCCGACTCATCCGCCTCAACGACGATGAATTCCCCTGTACCAAGTTTTGCATTCGCACCGCTGCTGTTCAACCTTCCGCCAATCACGAATGTGGGATCGAACCCGCCTCTGCCCAGTATGCTGGCCGTCAGCGAGGTCGTCGTGGTTTTGCCATGGGTACCCGCCACCGCGATCCCCTGGCGCAAACGCATCAGCTCTGCCAGCATCATCGCGCGCGGCACAACAGGGATGCGGCGCACTCGCGCTGCCAGCACTTCAGGATTGTCCTGCCCTACCGCGGTCGAGACCACCACCACATCGGCCTTGGAAAGATTTTGTTCGGCATGGCCAATGCTCACGCTTATTCCAATCTCGCGCAGCCTTTTTGTCACACTGTTGTCATTGATGTCCGAGCCGCTCACGCCAAATCCCAGATTGAACATCACTTCGGCAATGCCGTTCATCCCTGAGCCGCCGATACCGACGAAGTGTATGTGCTTTATCTTGTGCCTCATTCAGCCATCTCCTCGCATTCCTCGGCCACCCTCTCCGCAGCATGCACTTTTGCCATGCTGCGCGCCCTCAATGCCATTTCTGTCAGTTTCTCGCGGTTCAATTCCATCAAAAAGCCTGCCAGTTTTGCCGCTGTGAGCTCCGACTGAGGCAGCAGGATTGCAGCCCCACTGTCACTCAAGAATCGCGCGTTATGCGTCTGATGGTCGTCCACAGCAAACGGAAACGGGATCAGCAGGCTGGCCACACCCGCCGCCGCAAGCTCTGCCACAGTCAATGCGCCCGATCTGCAAATCACCAGGTCCGCATTCGCATAGCTTTGTGCCATGTCATCGATGAATGGCCTGATGTCCGCCTTTACGCCCAACTGCTCATACATCGCAACGACGGATGCATGATGCGCGCGCCCTGTCTGATGCAATACCATGGGCCGTGCGTCAACCGGCAATAGCGTTATCGCTTGCGGCACAGCCTCATTCAACGCCTGCGCACCCAGACTGCCGCCCACCACCAGCAGGTTTAATGCCCCCTCGCGTTCGGCATAGCGCTTTTCTGGCAATGCAAGATCTTCGATTGTGCTTCTCACCGGATTGCCGCACCAAATACCGCGGTGCAGCACATCTGGAAATCCGGTTAACACCCTGTCTGCAAGCTGTGCAAGCACCCTGTTGCTCAGTCCCGCAATGGAGTTCTGCTCATGTATCAGCAGCGGGCAGCGTAGTAACGCCGCCATCAACCCGCCCGGGAACGTGATATATCCGCCCATGCCCAGCACCACATCCGGCCTGTATCGCAAAAGTGCTACTGCGCTTTGCCACAGTGCGATCATTAGATTCAACGGCAATAGCAGCTTGCGCAGCATTCCCTTGCCGCGCAGCCCCGAGAAGCGCACGGCCGCCATCTCATAGCCGTGTCTGGGCACCAACTCCGCCTCCATGCTGCCTGGTGCGCCCAGCCAGGTGACTTGCCATCCTTTCATGCGCAACTTGTCCGCAACCGCAAGCGCCGGGAAAATATGCCCCCCGGTTCCGCCTGCCATGATCAGGATCGAGCGGCTCATACCGGCAAACCTCGCGCAAGCCTTCTGTTCTCATAATCGACCTTCAGCAGAACGGCAGCTGCGATGCAATTCATCACCACGCCGCTTCCGCCGAA
>JAJXWG010000058.1 GCA_021781695.1 Pseudomonadota bacterium | reverse complement strand
ATTCATGCGTTAATGTCACGCCAACATCACAAATTTGTCATATCAGGTTTGCAAATGAGGGTAGGTTTGTTTAGAATCTTTGGGCAGTCTTCTAAAACCAATAAGGAGAGAAATATGAAATCAGTTTTCGCAGCCATGACCGCAGCAGTAGCATTGATGGGTATTTCCAGTGTAGCAACAGCAGGTACCTTCAACACCGGGCCATGCAAAGCTTGCCATGCAGTTGGCAAAGATGTTGTAGGACCGGATTGGGCAAGAGTCGCAAAGGCATATGGCAGCCCTGAGGCATTGGCAAAGGTTTTCAAGGGAGGTTTCAAGCCTGAAGACCGCAAGATCGGCAGCACCGAGCCAAAATTCAAGGCTCAGGAAGCCATCATGACTGGCCAGTACAACACCCTGATCAAGGGCCACGAAGACGATGCAGCTAACGCGCTTTTTGCAGCTGTCAAGGCTGGTAAAATCTAAAGCAAGTTTACATAGGTAAAAGTTGAAGGCGGCCCATGAGGCCGCCTTTTTCATTCCTTATGAAACAAAGCACGCACTACAAATTCGTGATATCAGGTTTGCAAATGAGGGTAGGTTTGTTTAGAATCTTCGGGCAGTTTTCTAAAAATCAGGAGGAGAGCAATATGAAATCAGTTTTCGCAGCCATGACAGTAGCAGCTTTGATGGGTGCTTCCAGCATCGCGCTGGCAGGCGACCCTGCGACTGAAGTCGTCGCAATGGTCAAGGCCGACGGCGGCGATTGTCTGGCTTGCCACTCTGTAGACCACAAAGTAGTTGGTCCAGCATGGAAAGATGTTGCAGCGCGTTACAAAGGCGACAGCGGCGCTGAAGACAAGCTGGTAGCAAAGATCACCAGGGGCGGCAAGGGAAACTGGGAAAAGGTAACCGGCGGAATGGCCATGGTTCCTCATCCCACCAAGCCAACAAATGCTCAACTGCACGAAATCGTCAAGCTGATCCTGGCGCTGAAATAAGACTTAAAGATGCATAACGGGCATGTTCATTCATGCCCAACAAGGCCAGATATGCAAAGTCTGGCTTTTTTGTGGCCCGGAAATCAAACAGCGTGGCTGGATATGAAGAAATTTCTCTCGATTGTAGGCGGCATTTTCCTGCTCATCGCTTTCACCGCAGCCGGCTTCATAGGCTATGGGGCCTATATGGGGAATCGCCTTGACGCATCCAGCAGGGCGTATGTCGAAGCAAATGTCCCGGCGATCGTTTCCACATGGTCGGAGGCCGAGCTGCAAAAACGCGCATCGCCGCAGTTGCAGAAAATTATCAATGATCATCCTGCCGAGATTGAACGTCTATTTCAGAAGCTTTCAAGGCTGGGCACGTTGGAGAGCTTACAGGACGTGATGGGCGAATCCAATGTCAGCTATGTGGCAGATCACGGCAAAGTCATCACAGCTTCCTATGTCGCCACCGGAAAATTCGAGCATGGCGAGGCGAAAATTGCGATGCGCCTCGTACAAACTTCCGGTCAGTGGCAGTTTCTGCTCCTGAATATTACCTCACCCCTGTTCCTGCAGTGAGCCCATTCCGCGGCAGAGAGATAGAAAATTAAATAAATTTAATTTTCTGTTCTCACACCCTGCCGCACAGCCATTTTGCCGAATATTCGGCGCCCAATAGACTGGCTGACGCGGTTGCCCCTGCATTATGGCATTGCCGGAGGTGATACGCGAAACCACCTACTGGTAGTGCTGTTTAATCCCAATCGCCTGACGCAACGCGGCTACGCTTTCTTTCTGGGCAAGACTGCCCAGAAAGATCCGGACTGAAATTTCAGGACTGCCCGGTTTCTCGGCGCCGCCACAGGAAATAAAGCAGCGGGATGACCAGCAAAGTCAGTGCGGTGGAGGCAAAAGTGCCAAAAATCAGCGACACTGCCAGGCCGCCGAAGACGGGGTCTGTGACCATGATCGCCGAGCCCAGGATGATGGCAAGCGCCGTCAGCAAAATCGGTCTGAAGCGGATCGCACCCGCCTCAATCACCGCATCCATGACGCTGTAGCCGCGCGCCTCATATTCGATGATGAAGTCGATCAGCAACAAAGAATTCCTCACCACGATACCCGCCAGCGCAATGACGCCTATCATCGAGGTCGCGGTGAACGCCTGATTCGTAAGCCAGTGCCCAGGGAAAACGCCGACCAGTGTCAGCGGGATCGCACCCATCACGATCAGAGGAATCATGAAGGACTTGTAGTACCCGACCAGCACCAGATAGATCAACACCAGTGCGACAATGAAAGCGCTGCCAAGATCGCGAAACACATCCAGTGTTAAGCGCATCTCGCCGCCCCACAGTATCTGATAGCCGTTGATATCCTTGGGCTGCGCATCGTTGAAGCCCAGGTTTGCCGTGGTGAAACGCTCGCCTGCCAGCGTCTTTCCGTCGAGCATCTTGTCCAGTGCGAGCACTGCATAGACAGGGCTTGAACGCAGCAACTCGCCGCCCACCATCACCGTCTGGTGCTGATCGCGGTCATAGACAGGCTTTGCCGCAATCACGCGATTGAGCGTCGCTATCGAGGACAAGGGTATCTGCTGCCCCGCCGCATTGACAACGGTGAGCGACAGCACCTGGTTGGGCAATTGCCGCTTGGAACGCGGCAGACGCACGGTCATGTTGATCGGCTCCCTGGCCGACTCGACATGCAGCGACCCTATGGAAAATCCGCTGACATAATCGTGTATCAGCTTTGCTACCTGCGCAGGAGCAACACCTGCCAGCGCGGCTTTCTCGGCATCGACATGTATCTCATAACTGTCGACGTTGGCCGTCACAGAGCTGTCGGCATTGATCATGCCATAGACCTTGTTGAAATCATCGTTAACGGCAGCAGAAGCCTCGCGCAGCTTGTTGTAGTCCGGACCATAGAGTTCAGCCAGTATCTGCGACTGTACAGGGGGACCCGGTGGTGTCTCGTATAGTTTGATCTTCGTGTCAGGATAGGTTTTTCTCAAAGGCATCAGCGCGCTATCCAGTTTCGATACGATTTCATGCGAGCTTGCATTGCGATCATGCTTGTCCTCTAGATTGACGCGAATCTGTGCTAAGTTCGTGCCGCGTTTCAGAATGTCTCCGCGCACCAGCGCTGCGAAGTCCACGGTTGCGGCCACACCCAGATAGGTCTGGTAATCGACGACATGATCAGTATGCATAAGCACATCCCCGACCGCACGGGCGACTTCATCTGTGCGTGCCAGTGCACTCCCCGCAGGCGTATCGATCTCGAGCAGAAAAGTATTGGTGTTATCGTTCGGCAGCATCTTGAGTTCCACTCCCAGCATGCCCAAGGGTCCATTCATGCCGGAAGGACGAATGAACTGCCAGACGGGTTGCAGCATCGCCAGCGCGAGCAATACCGCCACGATCAGAAACAGCCTGTTGCGGCGGCGTCCATCGTGCAGCAGCGGCGTTATCACGCTGACATAGGTGCGGTGCAGGATATCCCGTGGCTTTGCGTCCTGCTCTTCCAGCGTCGGCGCCTTCTCGAGTTCTGCCAGCGCCTTTCCCTTCAACATGCGATATGCCGCCCAGGGCACTACCATATAGGCGATGAGCAGCGAAGCCACCATCGCAACCGGCACGTTGAAAGGGATCGGCTGCATGAAGGGCCCCATCATGCCCGTGACAAAAGCCATTGGAATGAAAGCCAGTATCACCGCGATTGTCGCAACATTGGTCGGATTGCCGATCTCGTTGGTGGCCTCAACCAGGGCTTCCTTGAAATTGGCAGCGCCGCCGTGATGCAGATGGCGATGTATGTTCTCGACAACCACGATCGCGGCATCCACCAGCAGACCGAGCGACAGGATCAATGCAAATAGCGTGATCCGGTTCATGGTCTGGCCCGCAACCAAGCCCACCGTCAATACGACAAACAGTATCAGCGGCACCGTAAGCGTCACGATGGCAGCCTCCCTCCAGCCCAGGAAAAAAAGCAGAACGACCACGACGGAGGCGATCGCAATGCCCAGATGCTCGACCAGCGTGTTCACCGCATCGTTCGCCTTGGCACCATCATCGCGCGTAACCGAAATGCTCACGCCCTCGGGGATCGCCTCGCGCTTCAGCGTTTCGAGCTTGGCAAGCACGGCATTGGCGACCACCACTGCATTGGTGCCGGATTTTTTAGCGATCGCGATGGTCACGGCGGGCGCTTCCCCCCTGAACGCAGGGTGCTGTTTTGCAGGGCCAAATGCAAAGTGGGAAGATGCGTCCACTTCAGCAGGCCCGTCCTCAATGCTCGCCACGTCCTTGAGGAAGACCGGGCGGCCATTGGGCGCGCCCAGCACGACATTGCCCACATCCTTGACGCTGGAGAGAAAACCGTTGAAGCGCAGCGGGATGCTTCTGTTGTTGTTGACCAGCTCCCCCGACGGCATGGACATATTGGTAGCACCCAGCATGCGGTCCACCTGATCGAGCGAAAGCCCCGCGGCTGCCAGTTTCTGCGGATCGATATTGATGCTCACGGCCCTTTGATGGCCGCCTGTGATTTCCGTGAACGACACACCGGGAATGTTACGCAATTGTTCCAGCACGCGCTCTGCAACATAGCGCAGCTCGTAATCGCTTTGTCTGCTCGAAGCCAGGGTCAAGGTCATGATCGGCACATCGTCCACGTTGATGGGCTTGACGATGGGCTGCATCGCGCCCGGCGGCATGCGATCCATGTTCTGCATCAGCTGGTTGTAAAGCTTGACCAGACTTTTTTCCTGATCCTGCCCGACATCGAACTGAACCGTCACCACGCCATAGTCATTCACCGCAAAACCGAAGGTATGCTTCACGCCGGCCTGCGCGTTCATGATCGCCTCGAGCGGCTTGACGACCATGTTCTCCACTTCATCTGCTGTCGCTCCCGGCTTGGCAACGATGATATTGGCCGCAGGTACCACGATCTGCGGATTGTATTCGCGCGGCGTGACCGTCATCGCGACAAGCCCCACCAGCGTGATGGCCAGCATGATCATCGCGGTGATCTTCGACAGCAGGAAAGCCTTTGCCAGGCGCCCTGCAATATTCATGGTCTGATTAGCCTCACTCATTGCGCGTGACTTTCGGTCAGATTCACCTGGTCTCCGGAATCAAGTTCATTAGCATTGCCGACAACGATCTTCTCGCCCGGATTGAGCCCCGCCTCTATGCCGACCATGCCGTTTTGCTCGCTCCCCTGCCTTACCATGCGATAGTGGGCTACTCCCTTGCCATCCACCACGAATACGCCGGTGATGCCTGCGCGCTGCAGAATCGCGGATTTTGGCACGCTGATCCCCTGGCGACTGCCGACATCGAAGCTCACGCGTGCGAATGAACCGCTGACCATGCCCTGCCCATCAGGCACCGTAAGCTTGACCAGATGCGTGTGCGACATCGCATCCGATGCAGCAACCAGCCTCGTGATTGTGCCCCTGTATTCCTTTCCGGCGATCTCCATCATCGCATGTCCGCCCGACTGGAGATGAGAATAGGTCTCGTCGCTCACTGCCGTCTGCACCATTAATTTCTGCTGATTCTCAACGACAAGCACCGGGCGTCCGGGCGAAGCGAGATCCCCCTTCGATGCCATCTTCTGCGTGACGACCCCATCTATAGGCGAACGCACCTGGGCATAGCGCAATTGTGACTGCGCGGTATCGACTCCTGCACGCGCCGCCCTTTCCTGACTCTGTGCAACGCTGTATTGCAGCTTCACCTTGTCGAACTGCTGCTTGGGTATGGACTCATCCCTGTACAGGTTAGAGAAACGTTCGAAGTCTGCCTTGGCATCGGCAAGTCCGGCCTCTGCCTGGGCAAGCCCTGCCTTGGCCTGCGACACCTGCCCTTCGATATCGGTCGGGTCTATCGTGAAAAGCAGCTGCCCGGCTTTTACGGCATCCCCTTCACGCACCGGCATGTCGCGTATGTATCCCATCAAGCGTGAGGCGACCTGAACCTGCTGTTCCGAGACGACCGTGCCCGGCGTCGCATCGTAAAGGGTGATCTCGCCCAAGCTCAATGTCATCGCCTTGGCCTCCACGGTTTTCACCCTTGCATCAGCGCTCCGCTCCCCGGAATGACATCCCGCCAGAAGAATGAGCATTGCGATCGCGCCCGTCGATCTCTTCATTGTTTTTCTCCCTGCACTCATAATTGGCCACCGTCAAGTTTTCCCACTGCAAGACGCAATGCCGCGCGCTGCACGGTCAGCTGATAGCGCGCAGCCACTTCATCGGCGCGCGACTTGTCGAGCTGCGTCTGTGCCGCCATCACTTCAACCATGGTGGTAACACCGTTCTCATATCGTTTGGCAACCAGACGCTCTGCCTCTTCAGCCTGTGCGACCGCATCGACTCTCGCATTGACGCGTGACTCCGCCTCGACAGCGCCCCGCCATGCATCGGCTACCTGAAAACGCACACCTTCTTCAGCAGCCTTGAGTTTCGCCTGCAACTCCATGCGTGCCGCCTCTGCACGACCGATCGCCCCCTTGATCACGCCGAAATCGAGCACCTGCCAGGAAAGCACGCCTGCCAATGTATAGGAAGGTGCTGACTGCTGCAGCGTCGGTGCATTCCACTCCTGCCTCACCACCGCATTAAAGTGCGGATATAAATCTGCGCGCGCCACATTCACCCCTTCGCGTGAAGCGACCAGCTGGCTGCGCAGCGCATTGATGCCCGGATTGACTGCGACCGCTTCTGCCTGAAGCGCTGCGATACTTCCCGCCATGGGCCCGGGCGTATAATCCGGTCCGATTTCAAGCGGCTCGTCAAGCTTCATTCCCAGCAGCAGATGCAGCTGATCCACCGCTGCAGCCTCAGCGCGCTGCGCCTCCTCCAGCCTGACCTTCATATCGGCCAGGTTCACCTCTGCAAACAACAAGTCGCTCCTTACCACCACACCCTGCTTCATCAGATTCCTCGTGGTATTGACATAGGCCTCTGCGGTGGCCTTTGCCTGTAAAGCCACTTTGACATAGCTCTGCGCGGTATGCACACCCTGATAAGCCTGTATGACATGAAACACAAGCTGCTGACGCGCGGCCTGATCGCCTGCCTGTGCAGCCTTGACGAAACTGTGCGCCTGATCGATGTAACCGGATATCATTCCGCCGTTGTATAACGGAATTTGCAGCTCCAGACGCGTGTTGTAATTGTTGACCGAACCGGGATAGTTGAGATTCGCGGGAGCGACTCCCAATGCGCCCGGTCCGGTAAACTGCCCTGCGCCAAAATCGTTGAATGTGGCGCCGCGTTGCTCGAGCTTCAGGCCAAACGCATTCAACGCATCATTGGTGCGCGTGCCTGTGATGGATGCAGTGAGCTTGGGCCAGCGCCCGCCCTGGGCCTGGGTCAACGCAGCTTGCGCCTGGGCCAGCTGTGCTGCGCTCGCCTCGATATCCGGATTCTGGCGAAGCGCGATGTCGACGCATTGCTGCAAATCGGCAGCAAAACCTGCTGATGCCGACATCAGCAACGCAATCACGCCCAGGCGCAATCCATTCAATGCAATCATTCCTTATCTCCGTTCATCGCCTAAGGAAGTCCCCTCGTCTCAATGATGCGAATTCGCGATCAACCTGAGCATCTTGAAATTGATCACGACAAAGCGCACGGCCTGCCATATCAGCGATGTCCTCATGTAACGCGTGAATCCGGTCGGGGCCGGAGGGTAGTAAGCCTGCTGGTAAGGTTCCTTGTTGGTCATCTTTGTTCTCCTGATAAATTCTATGAAGTCAGTCCGGAATGAACGACCAGCCAGGTTTCATCTTTGCCTGATATATGAACGTGTGATGCAAGAGGTGCTTCATCCAGTGACCTGCAAGGCCGATTTCACCAAAAGTCAGGTCAATATCGCGTCCAAAATCCGGATACTTTTCAAAATTCGGCACCACTGGAAACACCGTCATCGTAGCAGCTGTGCCCTTGAAAAAATTGGCACCAGTAGATGCGACACACGCAGCACCCATTTCCGCCATCGATGCGGTATGGGTGGGTTTGTCTGCCCCGTTCACCATATCGCTGATGCTCTTTGCAACTGCCATTGCCATCGCTGCCGACGGCATGCCTGTTCTTGGCGCGGTCGGATTGATGGGCGTTCCGTTCGCGCTTTGCATCGGCTTGCTGATCAGATGAGGTGTCGCAAAAGCAATGCCGACTGCAAAGATGTTGCGATAAGCGGGTGTCTGATAGGTCTTGGGCCAGTCCTTTGCACTCCACTCGGAATATGGTCTTTGCGTGTAATCCGCATCCACCTTCATGAAGCCGTTGGGTGCAAAGAGCTGACTCGTGATATCGGCACCTGACTTATCATAAGCCTTTAACCCCACGCCTGCAAATGGCGGGATCAGCATCGAGAAATCAAATTCCAGTTCACGAAATGCGCCATCCAGGGTCTCATAATGAATCCTGCCCGCTTCGACCTTTTTCACATGGGCACGCGTGATCCATTCTATGCCGCGTTCAACCATCAGCGATTCGGCAAAGGTCTTTCCATTGGTGATGTAACCGCCGCGCTTGATATGCACGCCTCCCATGCCGAAATCACCCAGCTCGTATTCATTGCTGATCCAGATGATGCGCGCCTTGTCGCGAACACCGGCCTCGCGCAATACATGATCCACATTGTAGATGTATTCAAAGGCCGCTCCCTGGCAGGTGCACATGCCATGCCCCGTGCCGATGACGATGGTGCAGTTCCTCCCGG
>JAJXWG010000057.1 GCA_021781695.1 Pseudomonadota bacterium | reverse complement strand
TCATTGCTGCTTTCGCCATTCATGTCGGCCATGGAAACGTCACATGAGGCGCCGTTGTCTTTGACATTCACCCGGAAATGCTGGGCTGTATCCTCATCCTTCCAGAACTCAAGTTTTTGCAGCCAGCTGCTCTTTGCCACGGGCGTGTGCACATAGTAAATGCCTTTTTCCCTGTCCTTGTCTTCAACAACCAGACCGGTTTTTTCTATCGCAAGCCCGACTCTGCGCCAGCTCTTGTCATACGCGTCGTTGATCACGATGATGCTGCTGCCGTCAAAAATCTGCACCAGATTCGCAGATCCGGAAGCCGCAGGCCCACCCTGTGCTGTCGCGACAGCCGCCTCGGCCGGATTTGCGCCAAAACGCACCATCAGGCGCTGCAGCATCTCCGCCTCCATCTCAGGATCATTCGGGCGGGACTGCCAGTTGGTCGTAGTACCCGTGGAATCCAGCACTTCTTCCTTGCCGTAATGGGTGACATAGACATTGGTGCTCGCGCCATCCTTGGAACGCTCAAGGCGGATGCGATACCGGTCGCGCTCACCGGTCGAGAAAAGGCCGTTGAATATCCTGGTAAGAATGCCGCTGTCCTTGTCGTCCCGCGCACGATTCTCAGCCCAGTCCGTTTCGATGATGCCGGCTGCCTCATCTTCGCTCTGGATCTTGAAACCCGCTTCATTCACGAATGATTTGACCACAGGCCAGACTTTTTCTGCCGGTTCATCCACCTTCAGGTAGCGCTGTGCCCCATCGCGCTCGAGACTCACACCCTTGACGGGTGCCAGCACTGCTGGTGCCGGTGCAGCACTCCTGTGTTGTACCGCTGCAGTCGCACCCTTGTCCTTGGCATAGGAGGAATAGGTTGCGACAGACTCGCCTTCAGCACCCTCCACCTTGTAGGTGTCATCTGTCACAGGAGCCGTCAAACCGGGCGGCACTTCAATCGACGGCACCTGCCCTGCACCCGCTTTGTAATCGATCGGCTTGCTGCCCAGACCCATCGCACTGCAACCTACCAGAGAAACCAGCACAACACCGCAGATACCAAGATGCAAAACTTTCATATTCTTTCCCTGACTATTCTGTAAGTACGCCAGCTTCAAGCATGGCTTGTTCGATCACGCTGTAAACCGAAGGCGACAATGGCGTCAAGGGCAGACGAAGGGTGTTTTTCATCAGCCCCAGGCGCGCCACCGCCCATTTCACCGGGATCGGATTTGCCTCGACGAACAGCTTGCGATGCAGACCCAGCAGGCGGAAATTGATTTCACGCGCACGCACCACATCGCCTTCCAGCGCTGCCATGCACATCTGGTGCATCAGTTTCGGCGCCACATTGGCCGTGACGGAAATCGAGCCATGCGCACCCAGCATCATCAGCGCCAGCGTGCTCGCATCGTCCCCGCTGTACACGGCGAAATCCTCCGGCGCGCGCTGCAACAGGTCGCTGCCCCTTTCGATATTTCCTGTCGCATCCTTGATGCCCACGATGTTGGGAATTCCGGCCAGGCGCAACACTGTGTCGTTGCCAAGATCCGCGACCGTGCGGCCGGGAACGTTATACAGGATATGCGGCATATCCACCGCTTCGGCAATGGCCTTGAAATGAAGATACAAACCTTCCTGAGTCGGCTTGTTGTAATAAGGCACGACAGAAAGCGATGCATCAGCTCCCGCACGCTTTGAAAATGCCGCAAGCTCAATCGCTTCCTTTGTCGAATTTGCACCGGTTCCGGCGATGATGGGTATGCGGCCATGCGCATGCTTGACCGCTTCGGCAATCAGCAGCTCGTGCTCTTCCACATCCACCGTAGGAGATTCGCCCGTGGTGCCGACCACCACGATGCCATCCGTCCCCTGTCCAATATGGAAATCTATCAGCGCGCGAAACGACGGCAAGTCCAGGCTGCCATCCTCCAGCATGGGGGTTACGATTGCAACAATACTACCCTTGATCATTTTGATTCTCGATTAATGACAAGCCTGCATTCTAACCTAACAGGCAAGGCAAATATACCGCCCGAATTGACGGGAGATAAAAGTTGCCGCTGGAAAGCACAGCGCAGCAAACGGCGAATCCTGTAAAATGACAACACCCAGTTGATCGAGCCTCCTTATGTCCGACACACTCGCCGCAATGCAAACGGGCGACATTGCCACCATCGTTTCGATACACGCCGAAGAAGCGCTGCACCAGCGTTTGCTCGCACTGGGATTTCGCAGCGGAAAACAGGTCGAACTCATCAGAAAGGCCAGCTTTTCCGGCCCGCTGCAGGTCAGGATAGGCACGACCGACATTTTACTGAGGCGCAATGAAGCTGCCAAAATACAGGTTAGCAAACCATGAAGCGCATCGCCTTGCTGGGCATGCCAAACACCGGTAAATCCACACTGTTCAACCGCATGACAGGCGGCTCCGCAAGGGTGGGAAACTGGCCCGGCATCACGGTCGAACTGCTCAGCGGAAAAATCCTGCTGGGCTCAGACATGGTTGAAATCATCGACCTGCCTGGCATCTACGATCTGCACGGCTTTTCCGACGACGAACAGGTGGTGCGCCATTTCCTGCACGACAACGTTCCCGACCTGGCACTGGTGATACTCAATGCCAGCCAGATCGAGCGCCAGATGAGCCTCCTGCTGCAACTCAAGGCGTTAAGCATCAACATCGTCGTGCTGCTCAACATGAACGACGAGGCCAAAAAATTCGGCATCAGCATAGACACCAGAAAAATGACGGAACTGCTGGAAATGCCGGTCTTCCAGATCAGCGCAAAATACGGCTCTGGTTATCCTGAAGCTTTGCAGACCATCACCCGTGCGCTGCGCTACCCGACGCCCGGCATGAAGGAGGAACTGCAGAGCCAGCTCGAACTGGATGAACAGATCGAAACCCAGATGGCGCGCGTGCTGAGGCAGACGGTGCAAATCCCGGCACGCCTGCCTGACAACCTCACCGAAAAACTCGACCGCGTGATGCTGCACCCCGTGCTCGGCCTGCCGATATTTTTCGGCATCATGTATCTTCTGTTCCAGGGCATCTTCTTTTTCAGCCAGCCGCTGCAAGGCGGAATCGCAACGGGGCTTGCCTGGGTGCGGGAAGCCCTGCTAAACCACATGCTGACCAGCCTGCCACAGATTCTGCAGGGACTGCTGCTGGATGGCATCTACAACGGCATCGCGACAGTCGCAGCTTTCGTGCCGGTGATCGTGCTGTTCTTCCTGTTGATGGCCATCGTGGAAGACAGCGGCTATCTGTCGCGCGCGGCTTTCCTGATGGATGCACTGATGGCAAAAATGGGGCTGGACGGGCGCGGCTTCGTGATGCTCCTGATGGGCTTCGGCTGCAATGTGCCGGCACTGATGGGAACCCGCGTGATGCGCTCGCGCGCGATACGTCTTTTGACCATGCTGGTGATCCCGTTTTCGCTTTGCTCCGCGCGCCTGCAGGTGTTCGTCTTCATCATCGCAGCGCTGTTTTCACCCCATGCAGCACCGCTGGTATTGTTTTCGCTGTATCTGTTCAGCTTCGCCTCCGCCATCCTTACCGCATTGCTTTTCAAGGGGAGATTTACCAACAGCGAACCTTTCGTGCTCGAACTGCCTCCCTATCGCTTTCCGACCCTGCGTCAGATGGTGCTCAGGGGTTGGCTGGAAATCAGGCATTTCCTGAACCGCGCAACGACCTTCATCATCGCAGGTGTCGTGCTGGTCTGGCTCTTGACCCACCTGCCCTTTTCTGCTGCGCCAGCAAGTGCTGACACGCTCTCCGGGATGATAGGCCACTTGCTGCATCCGATCTTCGCGCCCATAGGCATAAACGAACAGCTCACCATTGCGCTGATCTTCGGCTTCGTCGCAAAGGAAATCGTCATCGGTTCGCTTGCCGTAATTTACGGCCTCACCGGCTCCGCACTGGGGAGCACCCTGTCTCACCAGATCGACTGGGTACAGGCCTACAGCTTCATGCTGTTCACGCTGATCTACACGCCCTGTCTTTCGGCCATCGCAACCTTGAAGAGCGAATCGAAAAGCACAGGCTTCATGCTGTTTTCGATTGGCTGGTCACTGAGCCTGGCCTGGCTTACCAGTTTTGCTTTTTATCAGGGTGCGAAGGCGCTGGGCTATTAGCATCCGGCTTGACCTGCGCAACAGACGATGCAGCAGCGGCATCGTCTAGAATCTGGTAAAACACTTCGTCTTTCCTGACCATGCCAAGATCATTGCGCGCGCGCTCTTCGATCGCCTCAGTACCCTGTTTCAAGTCGCGCACTTCCGCATCAAGCGTTGCATTGCGCGCAGCAGTCTGCGCATTGACCTGCTGTTGCGCTTCAACCTGACGATGCAGATCCCACACGCGCAGCCAGCCTCCGCGCCCAAGCCAAAGCGGGTACTGCAACAACAGCAGCAGAACAATCAGGATCAGCGTGACGATTCTCATAGGTCTTGGAACTTCGTTTCAGCAAGGCCTGCAAAAAAACGCCCCGGACCTGGGCCCGGGGCAGATATCCAGTTTCCAGACTTTGCACAACTTAGTTCAACTGGTAATACGCACCGATTCCGGGATAGGAGGCGGTTGCCCCCAGGTCTTCCTCTATGCGCAAAAGCTGATTGTATTTCGCCATGCGATCCGAACGCGAAGCCGAGCCCGTCTTGATCTGCAGCGCATTGGTCGCCACCGCGATATCGGCAATTGTGCTGTCCTCGGTCTCGCCCGAGCGGTGCGAAATCACCGCTGTGTAACCTGCTCGCTTGGCCATCTCGATTGCTTCAAAAGTCTCGGTCAGCGTGCCGATCTGGTTGACCTTGATCAATATGGAATTGCCTATGCCCTGCCTGATCCCTTCGCGCAATATCCGGGTGTTGGTGACGAATATGTCGTCGCCCACGATCTGCACATGCTTGCCAAGACGCTGGGTCAGAAGCTTCCAGCCCTCCCAGTCGTTTTCAGCCATGCCGTCTTCGATGCTGATCATGGGATACTTGTCCGCCCAGCTGGCCAGATAGTCGACAAATTGTGCGGAGGTCAGCTTCAGCCCTTCCGAGTCGAGACAGTAAAGGCCATGCTTGTAAAACTCGGAGCTCGCGCAGTCCACACCGATGGAAACGTCCTTGCCCGGCACAAAGCCTGCAGCCTCGATCCCTTCGACGATCAGCTGCAGCGCAGCCTCATTGCTCGGCAGATTGGGTGCAAACCCGCCTTCGTCGCCCACTGTCGTGGGCATGCCTTTTGCGTCTATCAATTTTTTCAGCGCGTGAAACACCTCCGCACCGTAGCGCAATGCCTCGCGAAAACTCGGCGCACCCACCGGTATGATCATGAATTCCTGCATGTCGATGTTGTTGTTCGCATGCGCACCGCCATTGATGATATTCATCATCGGAACGGGCAGCTGCATCTTGGCCGAACCGCCCAGATAACGGTATAGCGGCAGACCCGACTCTTCCGCTGCCGCGCGCGCAACTGCCATGGACACAGCCAGAATCGCATTCGCGCCCAGACGGGATTTGTTCTCAGTGCCGTCGAGCTCTATCATGGTCTGGTCTATGAACGCCTGCTCGCTCGCATCAAGACCGATGATCGCTTCAGCGATTTCGGTGTTCACATATTCCACCGCCTTCAATACGCCTTTCCCAAGATAGCGCTGCTTATCCTCATCGCGCAGCTCTATCGCTTCCCGCGTCCCGGTGGAAGCGCCGGACGGCACGGCAGCGCGTCCCATCACGCCCGATTCCAGCAGCACATCGGCTTCCACGGTAGGATTGCCGCGCGAATCCAGAATCTCGCGGGCGATCACATCAACTATTGCACTCATCATTTATCCTTATTTTCTATCAAATCAAAATTTCGCAAACCAAACAGCCAATCACGTAGAATTTCCGGCAATCAGCAATTCTTCAAATCTATCGTCTCTTCAATCAATCCCTGCTGCTTGACCGCGTCGTCAAGCACCATGAGTGTTTTCAACAGCGCCTTCAGATGACCGAGCGGAAAGGCATTCGGCCCGTCCGACAGTGCGCGGGAAGGATTCGGGTGCGTCTCCATGAAGAGTCCGGAAATACCGGCCGCGACCGCCGCGCGCGCCAGCACCGGCACGAATTCGCGCTGGCCACCCGACACCGTTCCCTGGCCTCCCGGCAGCTGCACCGAATGCGTCGCGTCGAAAACAACAGGGCATTCCGTATTGCGCATCACGGAAAGAGACCGCATGTCAGACACCAGGTTGTTATAGCCGAATGACGCGCCTCGCTCGCACACCATGATGTTGTCCTGACCGCTTGCATCCTTCGCCTTCTCGACCACGTTCTGCATGTCCCAGGGAGACAAGAACTGCCCTTTCTTGATGTTCACGGGCTTGCCGGAACTTGCCACCGCATGGATGAAATCGGTCTGCCGGCACAGGAAAGCCGGGGTCTGCAATACGTCGACTACCGACGCAACGGGTTCGATTTCCTCGATGCTGTGCACATCGGTCAGCACCGGCACGCCAAGCTGAGACTTGACCTCGCTCAATATTTTTAGCCCCGCATCCATGCCGAAACCGCGGAACGACTTTCCAGAGCTGCGGTTGGCCTTGTCGTAGGATGACTTGTAAATGAATGGCAAGTTCAATTCGCGGCAGATTTCCTGCAGCGTGCCTGCGGTATCCATCGCCATCTGGTGCGACTCGATCACGCACGGGCCTGCGATCAGGAATAAAGGGCGGTTCAGCCCGACTTCATAGTTACATAATTTCACAAGATCACCTTAAGTTGTGCCGCTTTGGCACACATGTCCTCTATCATCTGCCTGTCTTCTGACGTTGCAAAGCGGCCGCTACGAACGCGATGAACAGCGGATGCCCTGTGCGCGGCGTAGAGGTAAACTCCGGATGAAACTGCACGCCAACAAACCACGGATGCATAGCTTGCGGCAGTTCCATGATTTCCGGCAGATTCTCCGTCGGGGTGCGCGCAGAAATGATCAGGCCGGTTTTTTCAAGTTCCGGCACATAATGGTTGTTCACTTCATAGCGATGGCGATGCCGCTCATTCACTTCCGCGCCGTAAATGCGATACGCCAGCGTGCCTGGTATCACAGGACAGCGTTGCGAACCCAGGCGCATCGTGCCGCCCATATCCGAATCATTGCTGCGCGTCTTGACGCGCCCGTCGCGATCCTGCCACTCGGTGATCAGCGCCACCACAGGATGTTCGGTCTCGGGATTGAGTTCGGTGCTGTTCGCGTCCTTCATGCCCGCGACATCGCGCGCATATTCGATCACCGCAAGCTGCATGCCTAAGCAGATGCCAAGATAGGGCACCTTGTTTTCGCGCGCATAGCGGATTGCGGATATTTTTCCTTCCGTGCCTCTAGCGCCGAAACCGCCCGGCACCAGTATCGCATCGAAATGTTCCAGGCTTTGTGTGCCTTTTGATTCGAGCACTTCCGAGTCCACATATTCAATGTTGACGCGGGTTGCAGTATGTATTCCCGCATGGCGCAGTGCCTCTATCAACGACTTGTAGGATTCGGTCAGTTCCACATATTTTCCGACCATGCCGATGGTGATCTGATGCTCCGGATGCTCCAGCGCATGAACCAGCTTCGTCCAGACAGAAAGGTCGGCAGGCGGCAGATCAAGCTTGAGCTCCTCGCAGACGATGCGATCCAGCCCCTGATCATTGAGCATCTGCGGAATCTTGTAGATGGTGTCTGCATCCCACATCGAGATCACCGCGTCTTCGCGCACATTCGCGAACAGCGAAATCTTCGCGCGCTCGTCGTCAGGTATGCGCCTGTCAGCACGGCACAAAAGCGCGGTCGGGAATATGCCGATCTCGCGCAGCTTCTGCACGCTGTGCTGGGTCGGCTTGGTTTTCAATTCGCCGGCGGTCGCAATATAGGGCACCAGAGTCAAATGCACATAGGCAACCTGATTGCGCCCCATGCGCAAACCCATCTGGCGCGCGGCTTCCAGAAAAGGCAGAGATTCGATGTCGCCCACCGTGCCGCCGATCTCGACGATCGCGACATCGGCCTTGTCGCCGTGATATGCCGCGGCGCCGCGCTCCACAAAGGCCTGAATCTCGTTGGTGATGTGAGGTATGACTTGAACCGTCTTGCCAAGATACTCGCCGCGCCTCTCCTTGCGGATCACGCTCTCGTATATCTGCCCGGTGGTGAAATTGTTTGCCTTCCTCATCTTCGCGGTGATGAAGCGCTCGTAATGACCCAGGTCCAGGTCGGTTTCCGCGCCGTCTTCGGTGACAAAAACCTCTCCATGCTGAAACGGACTCATGGTGCCCGGATCGACGTTGATATAGGGATCAAGCTTGAGCATGGTGACCTTGAGGCCACGAGACTCAAGGATCGCGGCAAGGGAAGCCGCGGCAATCCCCTTGCCCAGTGATGATACCACGCCGCCGGTAATGAATATGTACTTTGTCATGGGGCATAATGATACCGTAAAAACCCCCACTCTCAAAATGAACTGCGACTGCAGAACGCATCCTTAGATCAGGCGCGCCGCATCTTCCTGCGGCGGCAAACCGCCTGCCGGCGATTGACAGGCAGTGCCTAAAAAAACTACCATCGATCTTCAGCCCAGCCTCAGGAGTCAATATGTCCAACATCCAGTCAGTCATGCACGAAAATCGCATTTTCAATCCTTCCGACGAATTCGCAGCCCAGGCAAATGTATCGGGCATGAAAGCCTATCAGGCGCTTTGCCAGGAAGCGGAAGAAGACTACACGGGTTTCTGGGCAAGGCTGGCAAGAGAGATGCT
>JAJXWG010000056.1 GCA_021781695.1 Pseudomonadota bacterium | reverse complement strand
TCTCTAATGCTCGCAAGGAGGCCGGACACCAGTTCAGCCAGGCTCAGGCAGGACTTGGGCCGGATGACTGGCAACCATTCGATGTGGTTGGTGCGGGGACGAAAGAAATCCGCATTAATTTGGATGACGGTTGGTTTCGCGTGATGTATGCCGCCAAGTTTCCTGAAGCAGTTTATGTATTGCACTGCTTCAAGAAGAAAACCACATCAACCAGCAAACACGATAAGGATATTACTGCCGCACGATACAAGGCCCTTATCCAAGAAAGGAGTAAGAAATGAAAAATACCAAATCTATGCACATTACCCCTGTTGGTGGAAACGTGTTTGCCGATTTGGGTTTCGACCCTAAAGAGGCTGCTGCACTGAAGGCTGAATCGGATCGCATTATCTCTGAAAAGCTGGCCATCAAGGATTCTTTGATGACCGAGCTGGCAGTTTGGATCGACGCGAAAAAGCTGAAGCGTATGCGATCCACAAACTGCGGCCTACTCAGGCGATCATATTGCTGGTTAAATCCAGCACATGCAAATTCCACGGCAACAGGGCTTCAAATTCTTCCAGCGTCTTGGCGGCAGGCAGCTGACGCATGACGTGACGCAACCAGATATAGGGCTCGTGCCCGTTGGCTTTGGCGGTCTGCAGCAGCGAGTAAATCACCGCGCTGGCTTGCGCACCGGCCGGCGTGTCGCTGAACAGCCAGGCCTTGCGGCCAATCACGAACGGGCGAATCGCGTTCTCGACTCTGTTGTTGTCGATTGGGAGATCGCCGCGCTCAGTATAGCGGATCAGTTTTCCCCAATAGTCGTGCAGATAGGACAGCGCCCGCCCGAGCACACTTTGCGGCGCAACCGCAGGCCGCGTCTGATCCAGCCACGCGCGCAGCTCAGCGAGGATCGGCACGCTCCGCTGTTGCCGCGCCTTGAAACGTTCAGGCTCACTGGCTTCCTTGAAGTCTCGCTCGACCCCGTACAGCTTGCCAATCAGCGCAACCGCCTCATCGGCGCGCCCCTTCTTGCCTTTGGCCTGAACGCGCGTGGCCTCGATAAACTTGCGGCGCGCATGTGCCCAGCACACCAGATGCTCGACGCCCTCTGTTCTGGCCAGTGCGTTGTAGCCCTCATAGCCGTCGGTCATCAGATATCCCTGGTAACCCGAGAGCAAGCGCGAGGGCACCGCGCCACTGCGGCTCGGATCGTAATCGTAAATGATCACCGGCTTGTCGGGCGGACCGCCCGCCTGCACCCACATGTAACTATGGGAGGTCGGACTCTTGTTTTTCTCCTTGAGCACCTGCACCACCGTCTCATCCATGTGGATGAACGGACCGTCAAACAGCGTGTCGCGCATCAGGTTGTGCAGCGGCTGCAACAGCGTAGCAGCCCCCATCACCCAGCGCGCCAGCGTCTGGCGCGGCACTTTCATGCCGTGACGACCCAGCACATGTTCAAAACGCGCCAGCGGCAGACCATCAATGTACTTGGTGATCAGCAGCATGGTCAGAAAGTCGGGGCTGGCATTGCTCTTGGGCAAGGGTTGCGGCGGCAGAGCCGCCGTGACCGGTGCATGCACACGATCGGGACAGCCATAGGTGTTGCGAATGTGGCGCAGCACACGTATCTGCATCGGCACGATGTCGAGTTGCTCGCTGACCTGCTGACCGATCACCACCATCGGGGTGCCGCAGGGGCAGGTGCGTTCAGATTCGGGCACATCATGCACGATATCGACACGCGGCAATTCAGTCGGTAATGGTGCGCGCTTGCCGCGCGCCTTGATTTCCACCTGGGTCGCAACCGGGGAGGATGGGGTTGCAGGCGGGATCGCTGCGACGTCCTGGACTTCCGTGCTCTCTGCCGCCAGGACTTCGGCCTCATCGAACAAACGCCCCTGGCCTGACAACATCTCGGAGCTGATGCCGAACTGCTTGTGGCGCATCAGGATGAACTGTTCCAGCAGGTGCTGTATGTGGCTCATGGCCTGGCGCTTCACATCGATGTGCGCCTGGTGTTGCGCGAGCACCAAGGCGGTCAATGCCGCAGCATCCTTCGGCAAAACGGGTGGCAAATCAACTTCCGGAAGGGTAAATCTCTCAGGCAGAATCAACGGGTTCGGGGTGGCTGAATGCATGTCGCATTATAGCAAATCTCCTTATGAAACAGAAGCATAATTCAGTACTTTGTGCGGTTTATTCACCCACAAATCAAAGCCTTCCAGCAGCCATTCGAACTCCCGCAGACCGATCCGTTGCGTGCTCGCCCCAGGCTCACTCGGCCAGGCGAATTTCTCCGCCTCCAGGCGTTTCAGCCACAGACAAAAGCCATTGCGGTGCCAGTACAGCACCTTGAGCTTGGTATGCTGGCGATTGATGAACACATAGAGCGCGCTGCCAAACGGATTCAGCCCCAGCTCCTGTTCGACCAGCACGCTCAGCCCGTTGATGGACTTGCGAAAGTCGATCGGTTCGCGACACAGATAGACTTGCCCGATATTGCAGCCCGGATGCATCAGCGCATCCCCACAACGCGCGACAACGCCGCCAACCATTCCGGCGAAGGCAACGCCGACATCGCCAGGCGCAGGCCGGAGGGCAGGTCCAGTGTGCAGTTGTTTTGATGTGCAGCACCCGGCGCCACATGCAGTGCAACAAATTTACCGGCCTGCAGCGGCTCCCCGGTCTGGTTGATTGCATTCAGCTTCCGCCGCCAGTACTGCAGGGTCTTCACCGCCAGCCCATGTCGTCTCGCATACTCACTCGCAGAAATCCCTTCCTGTTCGGCCGCCGTAACATGCGCAGTCCAGTATTCCGTTCTTTCGTTCATTTGCAACCTCCTTTATGCGAGGTCGCTATCATCCGAAAATAATTCGTATCAAACCAGCCTGTACTTCATGGGGCGCTTACGCTGAAGCAAGCAGAAGCTGCGGAAATCTTGGGCGTAACACGTCCGCGAGTTTCCGACGTAATCAACAAGAAGGCCATTAAATTCACCATTGATGCATTGGTGGACATGCTGGCTAGGACAGGTAAGCACATTCGATTGTCTGTTCAGTAATCTACCCCCGCGCATTTGTGATGCCGGGGGTTTTCGTTTCTGGAATTCTCTATGCCCGTCAACATCCTGAACCTGCCCGGTCTCAATGTGCTGGATTTCAAGGAAACGGACGATGAATACCACGTCAGTGCGCACCTTGCGTTTTGTCACTTCTTCAGGGGTCGTCAAATGAAGTCTGAAAAGACCTTGGGGAAAGCAACCATGGTCACCCATAGTCACCCTATGTGTAGCAAGCGCGCAAATCAGGGAATCGACCTGAGTGAGACCAGATTTTTCATCCACCATCTCGCCTTCGGTAGTCATTTTACAAAACAAGTTCTAGAATGAAGTCCACTTCACTTTTGATCCCGACAGGAGAAAAAAATGAATTCAGCAGAAAACATCATGAAACAAACGCAGCAATACCGCACGGTCAACATGGAGCTCATTGCCCTGTTCGTCGCCGCCCTTTGCATTGTCGTCGTGTTCCATGAAAGCGTATTTCTGGACTTGCAGACACAAAAACTGCTTCTGACGCAACAGGGATGCCGCGATATCTCAAGCCTTGGACTGGCTCCAAAGCACGAAGCATCAGGCTGCTCAATCATTGCGAGATACAGTCCCGGCTTCATGGGCTCAGATCGGACCATCCTGCTGGATGACGATCGATTCGTCACCTTGTCATCGGCTGCTGTATTGGCCAATGTTGACACCCACGAAGCATTGCCGGACACCCCCGACCAGAAGCGTGCGCAACATATCCTGTGGGGTGTTCTTGCCACTTTGTTCTCTACCGCCATGATGATGGTCTATGGCACTTACAGGGAAAACAGACAACGTAGAACAAAGCAGGAAGGAAAACCATCATGCCCATGAGCACGGCGATTTATGCGATGGCGAGTGTCGTCTGGCTCGGTACGTTTGTCCTGGTTGGATTGGCGATATGGATCAAGAAACAGGAAACGCCAGGATTCTCCTTACTGCGGCACATTCGAACCATGCGGATGAGTAACGTCCAGTATGAGAAATTCGCATCCAGCACCCGGATAATGATGTACATCTATGGGGTATCCGTTTTCTGTGATTGACATCAACAGTCTCCGGTTAGCATCACCTGAGCTTTCCAGTCCCTGAAATAGGGATTGGAAAGTCTCGGATCAGTCGCCCCACCCTTGAGGCGAGTAAATCTCTCGTTGAATTGGCGTACCAACGCTTCGAGGATGGCCTGCTTCGGTCGCCGGGAATCTGTAGTCTTGCCAGAACGTCTGGCCAGCAGATTCCGAGCGGCATTCACGTCAGCATGCCGTTGCCCTCCGCACCACCGGCAGATGAATGCTTCTTGCCGGGGACGGTTCCTTTTATCGATATAACCACATACTGAGTCTTCCTGGCTGGAATACGCCGGGTTGACTTCAATTGTGGCGATGCCAAAGCGCTGCTCCAGATCTTTCAGCTTCCTCATTACCTCGTTTTTACCGAAGCGGGAGAGGATGCGGTTAAGGCGCTTGGAGAGTGCCTGGTTCTGGAAATTAAGCCGCTCGATGACGATCTCTGCAGGCGCATGCGTTTCGACCAGCCGGTTTAGAATGCGCCCGACTTCGGAACGGATAAAACCGCGCAGACTTGCCACATAGCTCTTGTACCGTGAGGATCTGACTTTCAAACCAGACTTCTGCCTGTGCCTGGCGAGCTTTGTGATGCGCCGGTCGTGTTCTTGCAGGCGCTCCAGCCAGTTCCGGCCCAGCAGATCGCCCTGGTCGGTGGCGAATAGCGTCTTGAGGCCCAAGTCCAACGCCACCGCTTCGCAGCGGGGCCGGTATGCCTCCCGTGAAGCGGTAAAAGCATCAGCCACGTCCGTCATCACGCCAAAGGCCAGTTCTCCGTCGCGCTCGATGACCTGCACCGAGAGGGCGCGTTTGCCTTGGCGCTGCTCGAAGTGTTTGTAGCTTGCCAGCGGCACTTCGATGGGTTTGCCCTTGGTCAAAGTTGAAATCCTGGCCCACAGCGGATAGGCCGTCGCCTTCCTGGACGGTGCCACGGCGATGCAGCGCTGGTCAACGATCATTCCGACTTTCGACATGTCGGGCTTGCGATGACGATGCAGCAAGTGGCGAAACAAAACACGAGCCAGCTTTCTGACTTCAGCCGGAATCTCCGTTCCGTCCTTCATCGTCAGCGCCTCCGGCTTGAACCACGCCTGCCAGCGGTTGACGAAGTGGAGCTGATGTTTGACCTCAGAAGAAAGGCTGGAACCGTTGACCAGTTCACGATAGTCGTTGGCCCGGTTCGACAGGTAGCTTTCGATCTGCCCCACCACTTGCCAGCGCACCATCTGACCGTAACTTGTGCCTAGCACGTCATATCCCGTCCGGCTGACATTGTGCCGCTTGCTGGGATAGCCGGTCTGGAATACCAGTCGCCACTGCTCACGCGCCTGTAGGACGGCTGCGCTGCGCCAGGCGTGCAACAACGCCCATACCTGCCGCTCCTTCCCGGCGTTCATCCGGTGTGGCAGTACGTCTGTTCGATAGATCGCTTGCTTCTTTGTGCCCATGTCTCAAGTATGCGTTACAAAACTGCTATTTCAACCCTTTATTTGAGTATCAATCCGCGTTTTGTGATCGGTATCAATCACGAAAAACGGATACCCCATCTATGTATTTATGGCCGGCATAGAATACGCTGAGAGAAATATTTCGATGGCGGTCACCTGCGGCGCGCTGTTTTTGGGTTTTCAGGCCATGCTGTATTGGGTGCGAATGAAATGGGTGTAGCCCCTTTTCAGGTGGTAGTCAGGATCGTTGGATTATTAATTAGCGCTGTGCTATGCTTTTCGTAGGCGCAGTATTGAGCAAAGGAGAATAAGATGGACATACTTCTGTTGCTGGCATTCATTATTCCTCTGTGCATTTGGGGATATTGGGTATCCCAGCGAGGTGAAACTAAAGACGCTCATCTGAACGATGAGCATCATCACGCAGCCTGAAATTAGGCTCTTGATGCTTCGTCAGTTGCTTGAGCCGGCCGTTTTCACCTATCAGATCTTCGGTTTTTTGTAGTCAGCCAGCAGCCCGGTAATCAGCTCCTAGGGGATTGCTTTTGATACGGTCATTTTCGCTCCTTATTGCGTTGCGGTAGTTTCCTACCAAATGACCGTTTACACAAAAATTCTTACACCCTCTTCTCATCGTAAGCGCCCCATGAAGTGCGTATTCCACGCAACTTGGACACTCAGTCCACGGCAAACTAATGGAATGGACGCCCACTTCCCCTAACGGCATCTGAGTGCCAAAGTAGCAGTGGTTAGATCACTACTGAACAGAGAGGAGCGTCCGAGATGAAGATTACGACAATTGGCATTGATTTGGCAAAGGAAGTTTTTCAGATTCACGGGGTGGATGAGCGCGGCAAGGCGGTATTGCGCAAGCAGGTAAAGCGCAAGGACATGGCCAAATTCTTTGTGAATCTGGATCCATGCTTGATTGGCATGGAAGCGTGTGGCAGCGCGCATTTCTGTGTTTACAAAATCAAATCTCTGGCGGATTGTAAGCGTACAGCCGCACCACCTGTTAAGTCGGCGTGATTTGTGCTGACGGGCGGATTGGCAGGAGCTCGTCAATACGTCGCATGGTCCAGACAGGAAGTTTTTCCAGCGTATCTTTAAGCCAGGCGGCAGGCTCAATGCCGTTGAGTTTTGCGGTAGCCAACAAGCTCTGAATCGCGGCTGCGCGTTTGCCGGCGCGTTCACTGCCCGCAAACAGCCAGTTCTTCTTGCCTAGAGCGATCGGACGGATCGCATTTTCTACCGGGTTGTTGTCGATAGGCAGATTGCCGGTTTGCGCATAGCGACTGAGGCTCTCCCAACGATTAAGACTGTAGTCGATGGCGCGCGCCAGCCCACTGCCATCCGCAGTGGTCATGCGCAAACGGATCAGCCATTCACGCATGTCTGCCAGGATCGGCAAGCTGTGTTGCCGGCGATGGGCTGCGCGGGCATCCTGATTCATGGCACGCGCCGCTTCTTCGACCGCATACAGACCGGCAATCCGCCGCAACGCCTCGGATGCGTGCGGATGCGCACCACCGGCCTCAAGGTCAAAGAATTTACGCCGTGCATGCGCCCAGCAAGCCAGCTCAGTGACAGGGCATGTCGCATCCATCGCAAACATCTTCTTGTATCCGCCATAATCATCGACCATGAGATTGCCCTGCCAGCCATGCAGGAAATCCCTGGCATGCTGACCAGATCGACTGCCCTGGTAATCAAACACCACGATCGGCGGACCCGTATCCAGATCGTTGCTGCGGTAACTCCAAAGGTAAGCGCGCTTGGTTTTGCCCGCCCCCGGATCCAGCTGCTTCACCGGGGTTTCGTCAGCGTGCAGCACCTGCCGTTGCTTGAGCAATTCCGCCAGCCGATCTGCCAAAGGCTGCAGGGCAAAGCCCATGCGGCCTATCCATTCGCTCATGGTGCTGCGTGACAGATTCACTTGTTGACGCGCCGCAATCTGTTCCAGTCGATAAAGCGGCAGGTGATCCAGGTATTTGCCGATCGCAACCCAGGTCAGCAAACCGGGAGCCGCCAGTGAACCATCGATCACCGCAGGCGCCACCGGTGCTGCCGTGATGGTCTCGCACTGGCGGCAAGCATATTGCGGGCGGATATGGCGAATCACAAAGAAGCGGGCTGGCTCGATGTCCAGTTGTTCGCTGACGTCTTCACCGATCTTGACCAGATCGGACTGACAAGCAGCACAAGTACATGAATCCGGTTCGTGACGGACCTCGACACGTTCCAGATGTTCCGGCAATGCCTGACGTCCTGCGCGGTTTCTGGGGGCAGCGGGCGTGATAGGAAGCTTGAGCTCGGCTTCGACTGCGGCAACATCCTGAACGATATCGTCTTCAAATAGCTGCCGTTGTTCTGCGCTCATCGCTTCGCTTTTGGCACCGTAGCGAATGCGGCGCAAGTAGGCCACTTCCTGAATCAAGGCCTGAATCTTTATTTCTTGCGTACGGACGAGTTCGTTGAGCCGGGCGATTTCACTGTCGTGAGCCGAAACGGGCGGTGGCGACGCCTCCCCAAACGGTGCTGAAACAGGGCTTGAATGAGTGCATTTATCCAGCGAATTCATGGGCTTAATTATACCAGGCCGGCCCACATAAATCACCGGATATAAAACATTTATTTGTTAGACACGCCATATGGCAGAAGGCTTCGCGCACAGTCTTTGCCAGTCCACGCCCGTGGTCAGCCAACGCCACTGTTCTGCATCCATGCGAAATAGCGATTCACCGGGGCTGGGCCACTTGAATCGCCCCTTGTGCAAACGGCGATGGCACAACCAGACCCCGGTGCCATCCCAAATCAGCAGCTTGAGGCGAGAGTAAGTGCGATTGGTAAATCCGTAGGCCGTGCCATCGCAGGGAGAGCGCCCATCCATTTCTTGAATCAACAGTGACAGACGATCGATGCTCCAGCGCATGTCTACCGGTACTGCATGCAGAAACACCTGTTCAGGACGGATCATTTGAGCCAGGCATCCAACCAGCTGCCGAATGCCTGCGCCTGATGGCCTGGCCAGCGGATGCTGACGCGGGCGCGATTCTTCTCTATACTGATTTCAATGGCATCGTCTCTGCTCATGGCAGGCGCCGGGTCAACCTGCACTGCAACCAGCTTTGAATAATCTGATGAGACAGGCGCAGGCAATTCATTCCGGTACAGGCCGATCCAGTGGCGCAGCAGG
>JAJXWG010000055.1 GCA_021781695.1 Pseudomonadota bacterium | reverse complement strand
TTCGCATACAGGGTCAATGCAAAGGGTGCCGAATAGGTCTTCTCGACATGCAGGCGCAAGGGTTCAGCGAGCTTGTCGAAAACGCTCAGCACCTCGGGAGAATATGCGCCTTGCTTCAACGCTGCCCTGTAATGCAGCGTGTCGAGCAAGCCCACCAGCAGGAAGCAGGACAACACCAGCAAACAGACCATCGCAACACTGCTCTTCCCTACCCGGCGCCAGGGCAAAAGCAGGTATTCATGGCGGCGCACATACCAGACCATCGCGATTCCCGCAGCAATGAGCAGAAACACCAGCGCATCGCTCCACAGAATGACGGGCATGAAATTCATGACAGACGCACCCTGGGGTCCGCCATCGTGTAGGAAATATCGGTGAGCATCAGGCCTGCGATGTAGAGCAGAGAACCCAGGAACACCATCGCGCGGACGATGGAAAAATCCTGCGCATTGATCGCGTCTATCGTGTAGCTGCCAAGCCCCGGGATACCGAAAAACGATTCTGTGAGCAGGCTGCCCATAAACAGCAGCGGAATCACCACGACCACGCCTGTCAGAATGGGGATCATCGCATTCTTAAGCACATGGGCAAACAGCACGCCAGGCTCGGAAAGCCCCTTCGCGCGCGCGGTGCGCACATAATCCTTCCCCATCTCCTCGAGAAAAATGGTGCGATACCAGCGGCTGCTCGAGCCTATGCCGCTGACCACGCCGATCACAACGGGCAATACCACGAACCTGAAACTGTTGAGCCCGCCGGCATATCCCGATATCGGCACCAGATGCCAGAGCTTGCTGATCAGGAATTGGCCGCCGATGATATAGAACAGGCTGGAAATCGACATCAGCACCACGCACAGCGCAACGCCTACCCTATCCAGCAGCGTTGCGCGAAACAGCGTCATCACGAGCGCGAAGTTCACGTAGAAGATCAGGCCTATCAGAAAGGTCGGCAGCGCGATCGCAAGGCTGGGCCACATGCGCGTGGTTATCTCACGCGAGATGTTGCGCCCGTCGTCGGAATAGCCGAAATCAAGCATAAACATGCTGGCCGATTTCTGCCAGAATATCGTATCCGCGATCCTGCCCATGCCGTCTGCTGCACGGTTATAGAACAGCGGCTTGTCATAACCCTTCTGCTGTTCCCATTGCCTGATCGCTTCCGGTGTTACACGCTTGATGCCAAGCTGCATGCGTGCCATGTCATCGGGCGTGTTCACAACGAAGAACAGCGCGAAGGTGAGCAGATTCACCCCGATTAAAATCGGCACGGCATAAAGCAGGCGGCGGATCAGATAGGCTATCATGGAGGCGCTATTGTACGGGCAGGCGCTTCCAAATCAAACACGTAAAAGGAGATTCCCATGTATTACACGGTCGACACCAGCAAGTCATTCGAAAATGCCTCAACCGATCTCGAGCTGGCGGTCAAACGCCACGGCTTCGGCGTGCTGCATGTTCACAACATCGGCAACACGCTGCGCGGCAAGGGGGTTGCCTTCGCCGAGGAATGCAACGTGTTCGAGGTCTGCAATCCGGGACAGGCAGCCAAAGTGCTGTCTTCGGACATGCGCCTTAACATGGCGCTGCCCTGCCGAATATCGGTATATACGGAAAAAGGCAAGACGAAAATCGGCACGATCAGTCCGGCGCAGATGCTTGCAATGCTGTCAGAGGACGAAGCACTGTCTGAGGTTGCCCGCGAGGTCGAGGAAAAAGTCTTCCAGATGATAGATGAGGCGAAATAGCGGCTAGCGGGTTTCATCGCGCTTTTGCAGCGCGCGCCACATCCAGATCACGAACGCCAGCAAGGCTGCCCCGCCCAGCCAGAGCGGCAAGAGCACAGGCTGGTTCCATCTGGCCTGATACCTTGTGCGCAGCTTTGGGTCCACGCGCCAGTACTTGAGCTTGTTGTTCGCCATCACATTGGGCTTCACGTTGTACAGCCAGCTGTGCTGAAGCACGTAATTCTTGGGATGGTATCCCCACAGCCAGGGCGCATCGTTGCGTATGATTTCCAGCATCCTGTCTATGATGGCCAGCCGTTCCGGGCCATTCTCCATGTTCTTCATTTTTTCAAACAGCATATCGTATTCTGGATTGCTGTAATTGGAGGCATTCTCCCCGCCATGCGCCACCTTCCCCTGCGCGCCGTCGAGCAGGAAAAGGAAGTTTTCCGGGTCAGGGTAATCGGCATTCCATCCGTAATAGAACATCTGCGTGTCGCCGCGGCGTATCTTGTCCTGAAACCGGTTGTAGTCCGTGCTGCGCACCACAAGCTGCACGTTGATCTTGTTGAACTGTTTCCTGAGCCAGTCAAGGCGCGACTTCTCGCCTGCGCCGCTTGAGGTGGTGTCCAGGTTGATCACCAGCGGCTGGTGGGTTCTCTCGTCCACACCGTTGGGATAGCCTGCCTCTGCCAGCAGTCGCTTTGCTTCTGACAAGGGTTTGCGCCTGGGCTGGCCATCCACCCAGTCGTAGACGACAGGGTTGATGCCAGCCTTGCCCTCGCGGTAGCCGAAAATGCCGGGCGGTATCGGCGACTGCGCAGCAACCCCTCTGCCGTTGGCGAAGATCGAGATGAACTCCTCGAAATCCACCGCGATCGAAATCGCCTGTCTCAGTTTGCGCGCGCGCTCAGAACTGCCTCCCACGACCGGATCCAGCCAGTTGAAGCCGGTATACAGCGTGGAGGTGGCGACAGAGGTGGACAGCGTGATGCCTTTTTTGCGCATTTCATCCGACACGCTGGCCTCACCGCCTGTGCTTACCTGAACGGCCTGGTCGAAGCTGTCCGAACTGATGCCGGACGCATCGTAATACCCCTGCAGGAACTTGTTCCAGTAGGGTATGGTCTCCTTTTCCAGCGTAAACACGACCCTGTCTGTCAGCGGCAGCATCTTCCCCGCATCATGAAGCAGGCCTGCCTCAACATCGCCCGCATCGCCCGTCGACGGATAGTGTTCGCTGTCGTAATAGGGATTTTTTGTGAGCACCATGCGCCGGTTCGGATTGTTTTCGGAAAGGTAATATGGGCCGCTGCCTACCGGCCACCAGTCCAGCGTCAGATTGCGTTCCTTCATGCCTGGCTGCTCATAGAAGCGCTCAGCCTCTTCAGGCATAGGAGAAAAAAACGGCATCGCCAGCCAATAGGCAAACTGCGGGTATTTCCCCCTGATGGTGATGCGATAAGTGGTGTCGTCAACCACTTCGACGCCGGGCAGGGGATAGGCGGCAAGATCGAGATGGCCTTCCGGGTTCTTCTTCAGCGCATCCTGCAGCGCCTGCGCATAGTCCTTGAACCCCAGGATATATTCGCTCATCACCCCGTAGATCGGCGCATGCAGCAGGGGATTCGCAAGGCGCCTGATCTGGTATGCGTAGTCTGCCGCCGTCACCACGCGCGTGCCGCTGTGCAAAAAATCACCCGGCGCATGCATGCCTTGCAATTGCGCTGGCGCGAGATGGTCGTATTGAGGCCTCCCCTGTTCATCCTTCGCAAACGCAGGGTGCGGCTGGTAATGCATGCCGGGCTTGATGTGGATTTCATACACGCTGTAGGCAATCTTGGGCGCATAGTCCGGCAATACATGATGCTGGCTGTCCTGATAGGTCACAAGAGGCATTTCGCTTGCAGCCAGCGGCACCAGCTGATATGGGCGCTTCAGGTAGTGGTATTGCAAGGGGGGGGCATAGATGTTGGCCAGGAACGCATACTCGTTCTCGCTGTAGGCCTCTGCCGGATCGAGGTGTTTTGGCCTTTCTGTAAACGCCGTATAGAGTATCGAGCGGCCCGCGTCCCTGGCAGGATATGGGTTGTTCCACAGTCCGCCATCGCAGGCGGCAAGCAAAAGCATCGTAAGGTAAGCAGCAAGGCGTTTCATGGCGCGAGAGTTTAGCCTAAGCCTGCAGCCGTTGCCATAAAACAAAAAACGCAGTAAAGTTCGCTCCCAGACCAATTCTCTTGAAGGGGAATGCGATGCCTATCTCAAGCGCCAACCTCAATCCAGCATCAAGCAACCCGGCCAATTCCCTGTCCGGGCAGGTGCAATCGCCTTCAGCAAAACCGCCCAAGCAAGACTCGCAGTCCTCCACGATCGTGACCCTGTCAGAACAGGGCAGGAAGCTAAGCCAGTCGCAGCACTCCAACTCTTCTCAGGCGAATCAGGCACAACAGAGTTCCCATGCCAGCAAGACGCCAAAAGATACCGGCAATCGGCCCGGCATACCGGCCATCGAAGGCGACACCAGAAACGGGCGCGTCAGCACTTATGCCTGATCTCAAGCAACGTTAGAAATTTTTCGGACAGGCGGCTCATGCATGCTTTGACTATCAACAGGCCATGAGTCCCGATTTCGAAACCACCGAAGTCCATTCTGAAGACATATCTCTCGAGCTTTCCGCCGAACGCGAGGCGCATGCCGGCACGCGCGCAAGGCTGAAACTGCTGGAGCGCACCCTGATGCGCTTCGTGCCGCGCAATCTGATCGACTTTCTGGGAAAGACCGACATACAGGACGTGGAACTGGGAGACCAGGTCGAGAAATCCATGTCCGTCGTGTTCACCGACATCCGTGACTTCACTTCGCTGTCCGAGAGCATGACGCCGCAGCAGACCTTTAACATGATCAACTCGTATTTTTCGGTAATGAATCCCGTCATCACCGCGCATCACGGCATCATCGACAAGTACATGGGCGATGCAATCATGGCGCTGTTTCCTGCCACGGCGGACGATGCGCTGAGCGCTGCACTGTCCATGCTCGCAAGGCTGGACGATTACAATGCCGGGAGGGAGCGCGCAACCTATGCAGCGATACGCATAGGCATAGGCGTGAATACCGGATTGCTGATGCTGGGTGTGATAGGCGGGGTAAACCGCATGGAAGGCACGGTGATCAGCCATGCCGTCAACCTCGCATCGCGCCTGCAAACCCTGACCAAGACCTATGGCACGCCGCTGTTGATCAGCGAGCATACGCTCTACAGCCTATACGAACCGGAAAACTTTCTGGTGCGCCATCTGGGCCGCGTCAAGGTTGCCTACAAGACGCATCCCGAACCCATCTACGAGGTGTTCAATCACGACGCGCCCGATGTACGCGAAAAGAAGTCGCGCACATTGAGAAAATTCGAGGAAGCGCTGGCCCGCTACCACAGCCGCGATGCATTTCGCGCACGCCCCATGCTCGAAGAGATTTTGCGCGACAACCCGGCAGACATCCCCGCCAGAGTCTATCTGCAGCGCTGCGAAGATTTCCTGAAGACCGGCCTTTACAACGGCTCGGAGGAATTCACCGGGGATATCGCTTGGCGCGGCGAATATCAAATGGGCATCTCTGAATTTGACGCTCAGCACAGCGAATTGATCAGCCTGATGGAAGCGCTGCACGATGCATTCATGAGCGGGGATGAGCATACAACAGCGCTGCTGCACAAACTTGAAGGCAGCATCCGCAAGCACTTCAAGCATGAAGAACGGCTGATGGGGGAGCATCACTATCCTTTCGCGGCAGACCACATCGCGCAGCATCATTCCTACCTGAATTCTTTCACAAGACTCAGCGAAGAGATCGCGGCGGATGCAGGCGACCGCTGGTACACCAGTTTCCGCATCAAACTTGCTCTGGCAGAATGGATGCTCAACCATTCCAATCGCGACGACCGGCACCTGGGCAGGTTCCTGATCGATCGCGGTATACTCGAGACCCTCTAGCCAGTATCATTCGCTCTTTCATATTCACCAAACTCATCATGCAAGCAGACTGGCAACAATTTTTGGCCGCACAGGGTGCAATCATCGAAGACGGGAACGTAAGCCACTTCGGCGACATCCAAACAGAACTTGCTGCGACATCGAAACAGGACACGCTGTGCGACCTCGGGCAATTTTCAATCCTGCGCGTATCCGGAGAAGATGCGCAGAGCTTTCTGCAGAACCTCCTGAGCAACGACATCAAGGAAGTCACCGCTGCCCGCGCGCAGTACTCCAGCTTCAATACCGCGAAGGGAAGGATGCTGGCAAGTTTTCTGATCTTTATGGAGGACAATGACTACCTCCTGCTGCTGCCCGATACGCTCACAGATATGCTGCGCAAGAAGCTCTCCATGTATGTGTTGCGCGCCAAGGTAAAGATTGTTCAGGACGAACGAATCGCATTGGGCATCTCCGGCCCCACCATAAAGCCGCCCATGGATTGCAGCGAATTGCTTGGCGTGGCAAGGACAGAAAACACCCTTGTGATCAGACTCGATGAAGCGCGCTTCATGCTTTGCACCACGCTTGAAAATGCCGGAACGCTCTGGCAGGAGTTTGCAAGCCATGCAAAACCCGTAGGCAGCCCATGCTGGGACTGGCTCAACATCCGTTCAGGCATCCCCGTGATTGTCGAAAAAACCCAGGAAGAGTTCGTGCCGCAGATGGTAAATTTCGATCTGATAGGCGGGATCAACTTCAAGAAAGGCTGCTACCCCGGGCAGGAAATCGTCGCGCGCATGCACTACCTTGGCAAGCTCAAGCGGCGCATGTATCTTGCGCATGTGGATAGTATTGCAAATCCGGGCGACCACCTCTACAGCGAGGACATGGCAGGACAATCCAGCGGGATGATCGCCAATGCAGTCGCAGCCCCTGACGGCGGATACGATGTGCTTGCGGTGGTGCAGATCGCAAGCCACGACGCGCACCCGATACACCTGGGTTCACCGGATGGCGCAATACTGCATTTCGAGCCGTTGCCCTATACGCTGCCGTCAGCCTGAGGCACGGCCTCAAAATGCCAGCTACTCGGAAAGTTTCAAGCGCATCTTGATGTGCGGCAGACCCGCATCCAGGAAAGTCTCCCCTTCCTCTTCGAACCCGAACGTCTTGTAGAACGGCACGGCATGGAGTTGCGCATCGACATCCACGGCTGGATAACCCTGCGCGCGCGCATGGCTCAGCAATGCCTCAACAACAGCCGTCCCGACTTTCCGATGGCGCCATGCAGGCAGTACGGCGATGCGTCCGATGTGGCCATCAGCCAGCATGCGGCCGCAACCGATCGCCTCGCCTTGCGAACTCAATACCAGCGCATGGCGGCAAGATTCATCCAGCCCGTCCCATTCAAGCTCAGGCGAAATGCCCTGCTCGTCGATGAACACTGCCTGGCGCACGGATTTCAAGAGCGGTTCGCCATCGTGCCAGCAAACCAGGCTAACCGTGAAAGTATGGCTCATGCTGCTCCTTTTCTCATTCGATGATCTCGACGGCCGTTCCGACAGCAACTCGCTCGAACAGGGCGAGCAGATCCGCATTGCGCATGCGTATGCAGCCATGTGATTTTGCCACACCCACAGGCTCGCTGTCGGGCATGCCATGTATGTAGATATAGCGGCGCATGGTATCGCAACTTCCCAGCCGGTTATATCCCACCTCGCAACCGGACAACCACAGGATGCGCGTGAGTATCCAGTCCCGCCCAGGAAACTTTTCGCCTAAAGCCTGAGTATAGATTTCACCGCTCGGACGGCGCCCCACGAACACCGTATTCTCGGCGCAGCCCTCCCCTATCTTTGCGCGTATGATGTGCCGGCCGCGCGGCGTGCAATAGCTGCCCGACTGTTCACCCGCGCCATTTTGCGCGGTGGAAACCGCATAGCGGCTCGCCAAGCGCCCTGCATCGTCAAGCAATTCAAGCTGCTGGATCGAAATATGAATATTAATCTTCATAATCCATTCCAGCCTCACTCAATCCCGATTCCTGACTCCCGGCTCCAGCTTTTTTCTGAATTCTGCGCATCGCGAAAAAATTGCTCAATATCAGGCCGCACTCGTCGGCCAGCACACCGCCCGTCACCCTTGCATGATGATTCAGACGACTCTCGGCAAACGCGTTCAACACGCTGCCGCAGGCGCCGGTCTTGTAATCTGCCGCGCCATAAACCACCCTGGCAATGCGCGCATGCATGATCGCACCGGCACACATCAGGCAAGGCTCCAGGGTGACAAACAGTTCGCATTCTGGCAGACGATAGTTACCAATATGTTGCGCCGCCTCCCGCAAGGCCTGCATCTCGGCGTGGGCAGACGGATCGTTTCTCAAGATCGGCGCATTGTATCCCCGGCCGATGATCATCCCGTCCTTCACCACCAGCGCACCCACAGGCACTTCGCCCATCGCAAAAGCCTGTCCTGCCAGTTCCAGCGCTGTGCGCATAAAATCGACATCACCCATAAAACCACTTGCATCCACTGAAATCATCGCAGGCGGCAGTATAACCCCGCCTGCCGGATTGATACCATGCAGAACTGCACGCCGGTAATTTTTGCAACGCGGGCTTTCGTTTCTGACATAATATCGAACATCTCATACGCGCACCTTGACCGGAAAATCATGCCAGAAAACAACACGATCGACTTTTCCCTGCCCGCAACCAGCGGCGCCATCTTCACGGCCGCCTCGGCACTCGGCAAGAACCTCGTGGTCTTCTTCTACCCCAAGGACGACACGCCAGGCTGCACCACCGAGGCAGTACAGTTTCGCGACCTGTATACCCAGTTTCAACAGGCTGACTGCGTCATCGTCGGCATTTCCAGGGACAGCATGAAGTCCCATGAAAACTTCAAGAAAAAATTCTCACTCCCCTTCGAACTGTTGTCGGATGAGGACGAGAAGGTCTGCAGGCAATTTGACGTGATCAAGGAAAAGAACATGTATGGCAAGCAGGTGTTAGGCATAGAGCGCAGCACCTTCGTCTTCGACAAAACGGGCACAATGCGCCAGGAATGGCGCAAACTCAAGGCCGACGGCCATGCCCAGGAAGTGCTGGATTTCATTTCAACCCTAAAATAAAGGAAGCTCATGCGTCAACGCAAAAAAACGGTATCCGATACCAAGTTGTTTGTTTTGGACACCAACGTGTTATTGCATGATCCGACCAGCCTGTATCGCTTCGAGGAACACGACATCTGCCTGCCGATGTTCGT
>JAJXWG010000054.1 GCA_021781695.1 Pseudomonadota bacterium | reverse complement strand
CAGATCAAGCTGGGCGGCATTTCAACCAGCGCGGACGGCATGAGCGCTAAGCAGACGCTAAGACTCGTGCGCGAACAGGCGCATCAGCTGATCGAACACCAATACCGCCTGTTCAACGAAGACATCACGCCTGCGCTTGCCGAGCAGGGCATCAAGTTTTTGCGCCGCACCCATTGGGATGCAACGCAACAGGCATGGCTGAAGGACTTCTTCTTTCGCGAAGTCATGCCGGTATTGACGCCCATCGGGCTGGACCCTGCGCATCCTTTTCCAAGAGTGCTCAACAAGAGCCTGAATTTTGCGGTGGAGCTTGTGGGAAAGGATGCATTCGGACGCAACTCGACGCGCGCCATCGTGCAGGCGCCACGCGTATTGCCGCGCACCATCCTCCTGCCGCCCGAGATAAGCGGCTGCGAGTACGGCTTCATCTTTCTTTCATCCATACTGCATGCGCATGTCGGCGAGCTGTTCAGCGGCATGGAGGTGCTCGGTTGTTTTCAATTCCGCGTCACGCGCAACAGCAACCTGTTCGTCGACGAGGAAGAAGTCAAGAATCTGCGCTTAAGCCTGCAGGGTGAATTGCCGCAGCGTCATTTCGGCGATGCGGTGCGCCTGGAAATTGCGGACAACTGCTCGCCGCAGATTGAAGCGCTGCTGCTCAAGGAATTCAATCTCACCTCCGATGACCTGTACCGCGTTCACGGCCCTGTGAATCTGGTGCGCCTGATGGAAATTCCCAATCTCGTGGCGCGCGACGACCTCAAGTTTCCCGTCTTCGTGCCAGGCATACCCAACATGCTGCAGAAGAAGGGTGCGGACATGTTCAAGGTGATACGCAAGGGAGACATCCTGCTGCACCACCCTTACCAGTCCTTCAAGCCTGTGATCAATTTCATCCAGCAGGCTGCAAGCGACCCCAATGTGGTCGCGATCAAGCAGACTGTGTATCGCACAGGCGCCGATTCGGCGCTGATGGAAGCGCTGATCGCGGCGGCCAAACGCGGCAAGGAAGTCACCGTGGTGGTCGAATTGCTGGCCAGATTCGACGAGGAAGCCAACATCAACTGGGCAAACCGTCTTGAGGAAGTCGGTGCGCATGTGGTGTATGGCGTGGTGGGACACAAGACCCATGCCAAGATGCTGATGGTGGTGCGACGCGAGGAAGGCCAGCTGCGCCGGTACGTCCATCTTGGAACCGGAAACTACCATCCGCGCACCGCCAAGCTTTATACCGACTTCGGACTGTTTACCTGCAACGAGGAAATTTGCGCCGATGCCAACGAGGTGTTCAGCCAGCTGACGAGCCTCGGACGTGCGCGCAAGCTCAACCACCTCTGGCAATCCCCTTTCTCCCTGCACGCCGAAGTGCTGCGCGCCATACACAACGAAACAGCGCTGGCAAAATCAGGCAAGCGCGCGCACATCATCGCCAAGATGAATGCGCTGCTGGAACCCGGCATCATCACCGCGCTTTATGAAGCTTCTCAGGCGGGTGTGAAAGTGGATCTTATCGTTCGCGGCGTATGCGCATTGCGGCCGGGTGTTCCCGGCCTTTCGGAGAATATCCGTGTGCGCTCCGTCATCGGGCGCTTCCTTGAACACACGCGCATTTTCTATTTCAGGAACGACCTGCAGCACAACGTGTATCTGGCCAGCGCCGACTGGATGGACAGAAATTTTTTCCGCCGCATCGAAATCTGCTTTCCCGTCCTCGACAAGAAACTCAAGAAACGCGTGATCGAGGAAGGGCTGAAAGTCTACCTGCAGGACAACTGCCAGGCATGGGACATGGACGGAGAGGGACAATACCGCCAGAAAAATCCGCGCCGAGCCGCGAAAAAATGCGCGCAGAACGAACTGCTTCAACAGCTGGCCAGCGCACCCGTCAAAACTGCGACCTGAATCCCGAATCCTGGATCCTGTTTTTAGTGCTTGTTGGGGCGGCCTGTCTTGATCTTGTCCAGCGAGCCCAGCGCCTTGGTCAACTGGGCTTCGCTCATCGCGCACAGCGCAATAACGCCTGCCCTGAGCACTTCGCTTTTCTTCACCTGCAGCCCGGCTTTCAGGCACAGCGCCTTGATCTGGCTGATTTTCTGATATTCGCTCTGCGGCATGGTAAAGCTGTCTCGCACCACTTTCGGCTTCTTGGCGGCTTTTACGGATTTTTCCGGTTTGCCCGCATCCTTGAGCGATACAGCAGGCGGCGCAGAGATTTTTTTCACCGGCGCAGGAGATTTTTTCACCGGCCTGGCTGCAACCTTGCTGACAGGTTTTGCGGCGACAGGCTTAACCGCAGCAGATTTTTTTGTGCTCATGGCATTCCCTTTGGATTAAAATGATGTATATAGTATATACACTATAATTTCCGCCTGTAAACAGAAATATTTGGAGGCAAGATGGAACTGATTTTATGGCGTCACGCAGAAGCAGAAGACAGTTTTCCCGATCTGTCGCGCGAACTTACCGAGAAGGGCCGCAAACAGGCGGCGAAGACGGCAGCCTTCCTCCGCCAGCACCTGCCGCCTGATGCCCGCATCCTGGTGAGTCCGGCAACGCGCACCCAGCAGACCGTTGCAGCGCTCACTTCGGACTTCACCACTGTGCCTGCCATCGCGCCCGGCGCTTCCGTTCATGCAGTGCTGCAGGCGGCGCGCTGGCCAGACGCCGGCGGAACCGTTCTGGTGGTCGGGCACCAGCCCACGCTGGGTACCGTCGCGGCACAGCTGCTGGGCTGCGAGCCATTGCGCATCAAGAAGAGCGGACTGTGGTGGCTGTCCCGTCACGAAGGCGACTCCGAGACTACCTTGCGCCTCGCGATCACGCCGGATTTTCTGTAAGTTGCCATCATGTTCGAATCCGCCGAAATCGGCCACAGGATAGACAGGAAATCTTACGACAGGGAAGTGCCGATATTGCGCGCTGCGCTGCTGGAAGCACAGCTGGATATGGCAAAGCTGGCGCAGTTTCCCCTGATCATTGTGATGGGCGGCGTGGACGGTGCGGGCAGGGGAGAAACCGTGAACCTGCTCAACGAATGGATGGATCCGCGTTATCTGCAGACACACGGCATGGGAGACCCGTCCGATGAAGAACTCGATCGCCCGGTGATGTGGCGGTTCTGGCGCGAATTGCCGCCCAAGGGTCGCATCGGCATCTTCCTGGGTTCATGGTACACGGACACGATCATCAAACATGTGCAGAGCAAGAACGGGACGGCGGATCTGGACCAGAGTCTGGAACGCGCCAGGCGCTTCGAAACCATGCTGGCCGATGAAGGCGCGCTGATCCTGAAATTCTGGATGCATCTGTCGCGCGACAGGCAGAAGACGAGGCTTAAAATACTTGAAAAAGATCCGAAGACCCGCTGGCGCGTCACCGAACGCGACTGGGAGCACTATAAACAGTATGACAGATTTCACGCGGTTGCTGAAAGTGTCATCCGGCACACCAGCACGGCCGAAGCGCCATGGACCATAGTCGAAGGATTTGATCCGCACTACCGCAGCCTGACCGTGGGAAAAACCATACTCGATGCAATCCGAAAACGTCTCGATGAAGCCGGCACGGAGAAAAACGGGATATCAGCGCCTCCGCCGCTGCCTTCGATCGACAATCTGGACATCCTGAAAACGCTGGACCTTGGCCAGAAAATCGACAGGAAGACCTACCCCGACGAACTGGAAAAATATCAGGGAAAACTTGCGCTGCTGACCCGCCACCATAAGTTCAAAAAGCTCACCGTGATTGCGATGTTCGAAGGCAACGATGCCGCGGGCAAGGGTGGCGCCATCCGCCGCATAACGGGCGCGCTGGATGCGCGCTACTATACCGTCATCCCGATCGCAGCACCCACCGAAGAAGAACGCGCCCAGCCTTACCTCTGGCGCTTCTGGCGGCATATTCCGAGACGAGGCCGCATGACGATTTTCGACCGTTCCTGGTATGGCAGGGTGCTGGTCGAGCGCGTCGAGAAGCTCTGCTCGGAGGCAAACTGGATGCGTGCCTACAGCGAGATCAACGATTTCGAGGCGCAGCTCGTGCGTCACAATATCATTGTGGTCAAGTTCTGGCTGTCCATCAGCAAGGACGAACAGCTAAAGCGCTTCAAGGAAAGAGAAGACGTCGCCTTCAAACACTTCAAGATCACGCCTGAGGACTGGCGCAACCGCGAAAAATGGGACGAGTACGAGCAGGCGGTTTGCGACATGGTGGACAGAACCAGCACCGAGATTGCGCCTTGGACGCTGATCGAGGCCAACGACAAGAATTTCTCCCGCATCAAAATATTGAAGACGCTCTGCGAGCGCATCGAGGATGCGATGAAAAAAGTCAGAAAATCATAACCCGGCAGTTTAGGCGTATCATCGGCTCTTCTGAAGACAATCGGGAGTTAACATGAAACTTTTCTTAATTGCATTGTTACTCGTCCTCTTCAATGCACAGGCATACGCCGACGTTGGCGTATCGGTCAGCATAGGCGAGCCGGGCTTCTACGGCAGGCTGGACATGAACAGTTTTCCGAGTCCGCAATTGATCTACAGTCAGCCCATGGCTGTTGGCCCGGTACCCATGGGCCGTCCGCCGATCTATCTGCGCGTGCCTCCGGGCTATGCCAAAAATTGGCGCCGTCATTGCCACGAATACAACGCCTGCCGCGAGCGCGTTTATTTTGTGCGGGACAACTGGTATCGGCATGAATATGCGCCGCGTTACCGCCGCGATGAACGCAGGTTTGACCGTCACGATGAAGGACAGGATGACCGCTACCGTGGCGAAGACCATCGCGATGGCGGCAGGGGCCGCGACTGACAGTCTGGATTCCGACTTCAGCTAACCTCTCGGATGATGTCTTGCGTGCAGCTGCTTCAGCCGTTCACGGGCGACATGAGTGTATATCTGTGTGGTGGAAATATCGGCATGGCCAAGCAGCAGCTGCACCACGCGCAAATCCGCGCCGTGATTGAGCAGATGCGTGGCAAACGCATGGCGCAGCGTGTGCGGCGACAAGGGTTTCGCCAACCCCGCGTTCCTCGCATGCTTCTTGATCAGATGCCAGAACATCTGGCGCGTCATCGCTTCCGCCCTTGCGGTCACAAACAAATCGTCACTCGCCTGCGCTCCCAGCAGCGCAGCCCGCCCCGTTGAAACATAACGACGCAACCAGTCCAGCGACTCTTCGCCCAAAGGCACCATGCGCTCCTTGCTGCCTTTGCCCATCACGCGCACGACGCCCATGTCCATGCTCACTTGCGCAAGTTTCAGACTGACCAGCTCTGTTACGCGCAGGCCGCTTGCATAAAGCACCTCGAACATGGCTCGATCGCGCAGGCCTAACGGCGTTTCTATATCAGGTGCGTCCAAAAGCAGCTCGACATCCTGCTCGGTGAGCGTCTTAGGCAACTGACGCGGCAGCTTTGGCGTATCGATCTGCAGTGTGGGATCAACCGTAATTTTCCCCTGCCTTAAAAGGTAACGGTACAGCCGCTTCAAGCTTGAAAGGTTGCGCCCTGTTGAGCTCGCCTTGGCATGTTCCACCGTAAACATTTCACCAAGATAGCCCTGCAAATCCGCGTGCGAGGCTTGCAAAAGACCCACCTCGCGGCGTTTTTCAAGCCATGCAGCAAACTTGTCAAGATCGCGCCGGTAGCTCTCCAGCGTGTTGCGCGAAAGCCCGTCTTCCAGCCACAGGCTGTCGCAAAACTCGTCAAGCAGCTCGTTCATGTGCGAGCAGCCAGCGCTTGATCTCCAGCGGCGCACCGCTGCCGTGCTTCATGAATCCGCCAAGACCTGTCTTGCCGAGCACCCGGTGGCAGGGAATGACAACGGGTATCGGATTCGCGCCGCACGCCTGCCCAACAGCCTGCGCGCCCGAATGCAGCTCCGCCGCCAGCTCGCCATAGCTCTTCGTCTTCCCGCTGGGAATGGCCAGCATAGCTAGCCAGACTCTTTTCTGATGAGGTGTTCCGCTGGTTGCAAGCGGAATGGAAAATTTATAATCGGGATTCTCAAGATAGCCGATCAGCTGACAGCACACCTGTTCGGCGAACACATCTTCCGGCGCTTTCGTCTTTTCAGTAACTGGCAGGAAATCGATGCCCGTTAACATATCATTAGCACAGCGTATGCCGAGCACTGAAAAAGGTGTATATAGTTTTGCCTGATAGCGCATGGCGCAATGATAATAAAAAACGGGAGCACAAGCTCCCGTTTTTTTCATACAAGGCCGATTAACGGCGCACTGCCAGCTTTTCCTTGATGCGCGCCGACTTGCCTGAACGTTCCCGCAGATAATACAGCTTTGCGCGGCGCACAGAACCGCGACGCTTCACTTCGATCGAAGCGATCACAGGCGAGTATGTCTGGAATGTGCGCTCCACGCCTTCACCGGCGGATATCTTGCGCACGATAAAACCCGAGTTCAACCCGCGATTGCGCTTGGCAATCACCACGCCTTCGAAAGCCTGCACACGCTTGCGCTCGCCTTCAACCACGTTCACGCTGACGACGACCGTATCGCCTGGCGCAAAATCCGGTATAGTTTTACCCAGACGGGCGATTTCTTCCTGTTCCAACTGTTCGATCAAATTCACTTTAACTGCTCCTTTTTGATTTTCGGATCTTGTTCCTTCTGAAACTCGGCCAGAAGACCAGACTCCTCTTTTGTCAAAACACGCTTAGCCAATAAATCCGGGCGTCGTGTCCACGTTCTGCCCAACGACTGGGAAAGCCGCCAGCGCTGTATGTCAGCATGATTGCCTGACAGCAACACCGGGGGCACGGCTTCACCATTAAACACTTCCGGGCGGGTGTAGTGCGGGCAATCTAGCAGGCCCTGCACAAATGAATCCTGCTCGGCCGAATCGGCATCTCCCAGCACACCGGGAATCTGCCTTACCAGGCTATCCATCAACACCATGGACGCCAATTCACCGCCTGACAACACATAATCGCCGATAGAAATTTCTTCATCGACCATCTGGCTGATCAGGCGCTCGTCTATTCCTTCATATCGCCCGGTGAGCAGAATCAAACCTTCATCGGGCTGTGCTGCCAATTCCTTGACCACTGCATGGGTGAGCAGCCTGCCCTGCGGGGAAAGATAAACAACCCGGCTTTTTGTTACACCGCCTGCCTTCTGCCGCTCACGCGCCGCATTGATCGCGGCAGCCAAAGGATCAGCCAGCATCACCATGCCGGGCCCACCGCCGTAAGGCCTGTCGTCCACCGTTCGGTGATTGTCCGTTGTAAAATCCCTCGGATTCCACGTCCTCAAAACATAACGACCCTGCTCCGCCGCACGACGCGTGATGCCATATTGCGTCAGCGCATCGAACATCTGCGGGAACAGCGTGATGACATCGAAAATCACGACAAATAATCCGCCGACCAGTCCACTCGTATGGTTCTGGCCTTCATGTCCACTTCACCGATGACGCTGCTCAGAAACGGAATCAGGATGTCGGGGCCCGAACCTTTCACAACCAGCACATCGTTAGCGCCTGTTTCCAGCAATTCGCCAACCACACCCAGAATCTCTCCAGCAACATTGACCACTGCAAGCCCGATCAGATCCGCCCAGTAATACTCGTCTTCTTCCTGTGCCGGCAGGCTGCTGCGAGGCACAGCGATCAGCATGCCTCTCAGTTTTTCGGCGGCGTTGCGATCCATACAGCCGGGAAACTGCGCTGCCAGCGTTTTGTCTCGCGCTTCGACCAGCGTCACTTTCGTTTCGCGCCAAGGCCCCTGTTCCTGCCCCAGATACCATACTTCATAGTCCAGCAGGCTGTCGACATATTCGCTGAACGGCTGGATTTTAACCCAGCCACGTATGCCGAAAGCCGATGCCACGCGCCCCATGATCACCATGGGTTCGGAATTCTCAGGCGGAAGCGGTTGCGCCAACTCGTTTTACCAGCTTGGCAACCGCGTCGCTCAACTGCGCGCCTTTGCTCTGCCAGAATGCCACGCGTGCCATATCCAGGCGCAGCGCTTCCTGCTTTTCACTGGCAACGGAATTGTAAAAGCCAACGCGTTCGATGAAACGGCCGTCGCGACGATTGCGTGAGTCTGCAACCACTACGTTGTAAAACGGACGGTTCTTGGAACCGCCACGGGAAAGACGAATGATGACCATAAGAAACCTATCTAAAATTATGGGCTTAAAAAGCCCCGGGGCAAAACCTCAACAGCGGGCTGCATTGCTTGCGCTTCATGCAGCCCGCATGCCGCAAAAGGGCAGGCATTCTACGACACAAGGCCTTTGCTAGCAAGTACCTTGATAATCAAAGAATTTAACGATGCAACAATTGTTCCAGCACGAACTTGCTGCCAAGATACGCCAGCAGCAAGAATACGAAGCCGCTCACCGTCCAGCGCACTGCGGTTTTCCCGCGCCAGCCGTAGTAATGATGTCCGGTCAGCAGCACTGCAAACACGCACCACGAAATAAAGCCGAACAGCACCTTGTGGTTGAACTCCCAGGCTTTGCCGAATATCTCCTCGGAAAAAAACACGCCCGAGACCAGCGTCAGCGTCAGCAGCACAAAACCGACCCCTATCATGCGGAACAGGAGGCTTTCCATGGTCAAGAGCGGCGGCAGGGTGCGCAGCACGCGCGGCAGGTTTGCATGATGCAGGCGCTTTTCAACCAGAGAAATCAGCACCGCATGCAACGTCGCGATGGTAAACAGGCTGTAGGCCAGCATCGCCACCGCGATGTGCACCTTGAAGGCCAGCAAATCGGTATGATCAAGGCGGTGATCGGCAGGGAACAGCTGCGGAAGGAGCAGCGCGACTGCCGCAAGGGGCAGCACCAGCGCCTGCAGCCCGCCTATCGGATAGAAGAATCGCGCGACCCAGTACACCACCAGGGTGAGCCACACGATCAGCGAAAATGCATTGAATACACCCAAGTCTATGATGCCATCCGAAAAAATCCCCTGCCACAACAGATAGCCATGCAATGTGATCGGAATCAGCGA
>JAJXWG010000001.1:32965-40611 GCA_021781695.1 Pseudomonadota bacterium | reverse complement strand
GTCAAGCAAGCATGCACGCACCAATGCGAATCGAGGCACCAGCAGTTCATCAGCATCGCCATATGAATAGCTTGTCTCACAGGCGCTGCATGAGCAGCGCCTTAAACTCGCCACCATCAGCAACCCGTCAGGGATATCCGCATGAAGAGAATTCTGTTGCTGTTTTTTCTGCTGGCTGTCCAAAGCATGGCATATGCTGAACGCGGCGAACAGATCGATCATGTTCAATCGAAACCACAATAGGAAATTTTCATGAACATCATCGGCATCTATCCTGGCCATTCCAATTCCGCCGCAGTGCTGCGCGGTGGGCGTCGCACAGATGATGGGCTATAAATTTGCGAGGCGGGACAGCAACTGTCTGACCGGGGCCGGAATCGCAGTCTGCAAGGCTTGGTCCACTTCCAGCCACACATGCTCCTCCTGATGCTGCGGTTTATGAGCAAGGTATAGCAACAGCGGCGTGATGTGCAATTTGAAATGGGTAAAGACATGCGCGAACGGAATGAGCGCCTCGCACTGCGCTTTTGAATCAGCAGGCTCCCCGATTTCTCCGGGATGACGAATCAGTTTATCGGGTTCAATACCATGCAAGGCGCACCAATTTTGCACATCATCCTCTTCGTCGAACTGCGGCAGACACCAGAGACCGCCCCAGACGCCTGAAGATTTGCGCTTTTCCAGCAGAATCTTTCCATCCGAAATCGCCAGCAAAAAAGCAGCGGTTCTTTCAGGAACAGCCTTTTTTTGTTTCGGGGTAGGCAGCATATTTACACGCCCAGTTTGCATGGCTATGCAATCATCCTGCACAGGGCACACACTGCACTTCGGACGGCTGCGAGTGCACAGCATCGCGCCCATATCCATCAGCGCCTGCGTATAGGTAGCAACATCGTTATCCGGAAGCAGCAATTCTGCCTGCCGCCAGAGTTCTTTCTCAACCGCTCTTTTTGAGGTCTGCCCGCTGATTCCGCAATAACGCGCCAGCACGCGCTTGACGTTGCCGTCGAGTATCGCGCGCCGCTCGTGAAAAGCCTGGGCACAAATCGCGGCCGCTGTCGAACGGCCTATGCCCGGCAGGCCGAGTATCTGCTCATACTGCTGCGGTAACTGCCCACCATGCAGTTCCATAATCATCATTGCAGCGCGATGCAAATTGCGGCCTCTGGCGTAATAGCCCAGCCCGCTCCAGTGGGCCAGCACTTCATCCTCGGAAGCGTTCGCCAGTGTCACGACATCTGGGAAAGAAGCAACGAAGCGCAGATAATAGGGAATGACAGTTGCGACCTGCGTCTGCTGGAGCATGACTTCCGACAGCCACACGCGATAAGGGTCTGTGCCCTGCCACGGCAGATCGTTGCGGCCATGTTCGCGTTGCCAGCTGATGAGGGAAGAAGAAAATGTAGGCATCAGGAACACAATTTCAAACGGAGATGAATTATAGCCGGCCCGCATGAGTAAGAGATGAAACGCGCTTTTCAAGCCTTCCCATGCTAGGATTGCCAGAGAAAGGAAAGAGTCATGCAAACAGAAATCATCGTTGCGGCGCATGCGATACAGCAGGCAGTCGCGCCCGTATTTCTTCTCACCGGCGTGGGGGCATTCCTGAGCGTGCTCTCAAGCAGGCTCGGGCGCGTCATAGACCGCTTCCGCTCCATAGAAGAGGATGCTGATGGCGACGAGAAGAAGATCCTTGTTCAGCGGGCGCGCTGGATACACTGGTCGATCAGCCTCTGCACGATCTCTGCCCTTTTCGTCTGCATCGTGATCGCAGCGCTGTTCATCGGCTCAGAGCTTAACCGCGACCCCTCCGGGACGGTCTCCCTCTTCTTCGTCGCGGCGATGCTCACCTTGACATTCGCCCTCCTCTGCTTCCTGCGCGAAATCTCACTGGCCACAGGCATCATCAGACTGCGCTAGCCCCCCATGCGATCACTGCGGCGAGCTCAGGCTAGTGAAGTGTTGATTTATTCGGTTTTGTCGTTCCCCGCTTTTGCGGGGAAGACGAATAAATCAGCATCTCCCTAGTGGCTATCGCTGTTCGTGCGCCAGTAGACACGTTTACGATGGGACGAGATAGGAGGCTGTATATTCTGCCCAGAGATCGACGTGCTCGCTCCTCCGTTCTTCTGGGCCGCGCCGATCACCACAGTCTCAACCGATCCATTTACATTGACGTTGCCAACCACTGGAGATGGTGGCAATCCGCCGCCGACAAACGTTGTCGAACGGGAGATGGTATTGCCGTTCGCGTCTACCCCGCCTGTCGGCGTACAGGTAGCAGCAGCAGTGCCAACCGCACCCGACCCATTCAGCAGATTTACCCAGTAGCCGCGCGCTTCGCCCAGAGGGTTCGTGCAGCTGTTGTTGCTGCTGACAGGCCTGTTGGTGCTGAAGGTAACCAGGCCACCGGTGATCAACGCCGAAGTAACCGTCTGCTCGCCTGTTCCATTGGCGGTCAGATCCATATACCAGCCTGCATAGGTGCCGTTGGGCAGAACCTGGTTATTGCCGCAGCCGGGATCAGTCGTGTTGTTCAACATGCTCGCTCCATCAAGATTGACCGGTGTCGTGGAACCGCTGTTCGGATTGTCCAGATAGACATAAAAGCGGTTCTTGACAGGCGTCGTGTAAGGGTAGTTGGTAATCAGTGGATGCTCGCGGTCACCCGAACCGATGGCCAGATACACTTGATTGTTGTAGGGAAGCACGGCGGGTGCAAACAGGAATTTCCTGCCGGCCCCGCTCGTATAGGCAACTCTGGTGATTGTCCAGTTGCCAGGTGCTTTGGCCGTGAAAGAATTGCTTGGATCGGAAAAATCGATCCGGTAAAGATTTCCTCCCGTGTCAGCCACATAGGCTGCATCCACTGTGCCGTCGTAATTGATGTCCACCAGAGAGATATCCGCCGCAACGCTGCGTGTCGTAACGAAGGATGCAAGCAAGGAACCGGTTTGCGCATCGAGCACATAAACACCGTTGCCCGTCGTGGTTGAGCAGCTGGGCGTGCTGGTATCGGCATCCTCGCAGGCATCGTAGCCGCCGCCCACGATCACGACAGGCTTGGTGGTCGAATAGCCGGGCAGGAAAGCTACGGTCGGTGTGGACCAGGTCTGCCCGATATTGGAAAGACTGGTCGTGCAGCCTGTATTATCGGCCAGATCAGGGCAACCGGCTTTCCACAGAAATGCCGGACTGGTGGGATTGCTGACATCCAATGCATAGACCATGCGCCCGCCGCGGCGCATGGCAGGATATATCCATACGTTGGTGCTAGTCGAATTCTGATATATTCCTGTAGATCCGTCGAAGTAGAAACCCTTGGGCGTTGTCGATGACACGATAGGGCTGTTATCCAGCAGGCGCTCAAGATTCGGATAAAACTCGGGGGCTACAAATGACCAGGTCTCATTACCCGTCGCCGCGTTAACCGCACGGTATGTGCCATCGTTGGCCCCGTAGTACACCATCACGCCCGTCGTGCCGCCGTAATCAACGGGAACGGGTCTGGAATGGATCACGTCGCCGTGTATGGAAGGGCGATTTGCAGTCGAGGGAGTCGCGTTGATTTCTCCCGTGACGTCCTGCCCGAGTAAGAAATTGACGAGATTTGCGTTGATCGTCGGGTTGGATGAAATCGCTGCATTGCTTGTGTTGAATGGAACCAGGGCTGCTCCGGACAGGGTCAGCATGTTGCGGCTTGTCGCATTGCGCAGCATTTCAGCCACGCCGCCCTTTTCCACGGTAGGACCGTCAGGGGTATCGGAATACACGTTGGTCCCCGCCAGCGCACAGGTGCTCTTTGCGAGATTGGTATCATCGCCCTGCGTACCCCAGGACAGACCGGGCGTATTGTCAGTGGTGAAGTATACGCGCGGCGATATCGTGCTACCTGAAACATTTGCCCAGTAGTTGCCAGAGTCGACTGTCCACCAGCTTATTGCGCAAGGCGTAATGAACCCGGTCGTGGTATTGGTCGCAAGCAGGCCATTCACATCGGCCAGGTTTGCCTGACCCGAAAAATTGGCGATCTGGTAACGCTTCATGTTGCCAAACCAGCGCGGCAGAGAATTGGGGTTGGGTCGGAACATTCCGATATAGACCTGATTGTCGTTCTGCGCACGGTTGGTTGCAGAGATCGGCAGGCTGGCCGATGCGAAAGTGGAGTTCGCCGCCAGTATCTCCGAGAAGATCGACTGCAGCGATGATACAATCGCGGCCGCATTGTTGGCCGCGAAATACTTGCCGCCGCCGTTTGTCGCCATGCTGGACAAAAGGCCGCTCTGCCGGGCACTTGGCGCGGCATACCAGACATCGATCGTGTAAGTGTTGACGTTGTATGTAGTGCCGCCCACGGAAACACCGTTCTGGTACATGAAGCGCGCCCACTCGTCCGCATTGAAGGGGTGCGTATCCAGCGTGGAAGTCCCGGTTGCCACATCGGACGCCAGCCCCGTAGCCGGGGTTGTCTGTGTCACCGTGAAATTCGGCAGATTGAGCTGAGCCGTATTGCCGCCCAGTCCGGACAGGGCCGTTGTATTCGCGGCAAGATCCGCGACTGGCCCATGACTGTTCGGATTTCCTATGAAGATGATATAGGTTGTAGCACAGTCGTCGACGCTCGAGAGAGGCGACTTGAACTGCGTGTAGTTCGTGGTGTATCCGCTGGAATCCGCAATGGATGAAACCACATCCGCGCTCGTGGCAAACGGCACATTCCCCGCCAGATAATTGTAAGCGTCATACATCAGGTTGCCATAGGCTTGGCCCGAGTTCTGCTTTTCCGTGCTGGAGGTTGTGTTGTTATAAATGGTGGTGAGTTTTGCGGAAAACGCGCTCAGGTTTGTCGTACCGTTAGTCTGGTTGGGGCCCATGGGTGCTATGGCCTGGCGCACGAATCCTCCGTTGTCGCCTGCTGGTCCGCCTGTTACAAACTCCAGCAAACCGATATTCACGTTCGCATTGAGGCTATTCAGGACGGTCTGTATCGCATGCACTTCAGCCTGCCCCTGGTTCATGCCACTGTCGGGCCAGTGCTGATCAGCACGCGACCAGTTCGATGTATTGTCCAGAACGATCAACACATTGGGCGCAGGATTGTTGGTGCCGCTGTTCAGGGTATAAAGATCGATGTCCATCGCCCCGGCCGTCATGCTTGCAGCCATCAGAAGCACAGGCAAGCGTTTCAGGATTTTTGTGGAATTCATTTTGTTCTCCTTACGGACAATTGTTGGTCACGGCTGTCGCTGCTATGCGCATGCTGACACCCTGCGTCACGGTCGTGCTCGTTTCTGTTGCGGAATCATCGGCCTGCGCGGTGATTTCCCAGGTCGAGTTGGCACATAATGAATTGCCCGAACCGGTTCCACCTGCCACGCCGAAACTCTGCTGCGTGCCGGATGAGCAGGCAAGATCGTCCGCATTTTGCAGATTGAGCTGGCTGTTCAGTATCGGTGCAGCCTCCACGCATTTTGGAGCAACAGGCATGGTCACTTTGAAATCCTGCACACCGTCGCCATTGCTGTCCACGCACCAGGTATTGGCCCCGCCGCCTCCCGTGCAATTGCTGTTGGGAATGGCTGCTGCAGGGTTCTGCGTGAAATTGCTCGAATTGACGACCTCTTCTATCGCCTGAGTTGCCGCATCTATGCCTTCATTCCTGTGCTGCGCATTCGCAACGACCGTGGTCTGGCTGCTGCCCATATGGAAGGATGCAATCGCAAGCAATGTCATCAAGAGCAGCATGATCATGCTGACCAATAGAGAGAATCCCCGCTGTGCGTTCATTCCAGTCTCCCTGCTATGTTGTTGAACCTGACCAGGCTGGTATAAAGATGGCGTTTGTAGGCATCGTTGTAAGGGCCGTATGTATTGCCGCCCGCGGTATACACATGCGTGTCGGTAAATCCGCCGCTGGGCTGTGTATTTCTTGCCAGGATATAAAGCCTCGCCGTCACCACGTTGCGCCAGTAGTTCTGGCAGGCAACTCCGGTGCATCCGTTATAGTTGCCGGGGTCAGACGTATATACGTCGGGGATGCTGTCGCCGTTTGTATCGATGCCATACTCTATCTGGAACTGTTCTATCCCCGCCACGAGAGGCGTAATGGCAAATCCCGCACTGCCAAGCTCGGCCACCTTGAGCGTGGGTATGCCATCTCCTGACTGGTTGTTGTTGGCAATGAAATAAATATTGGTGCGATAGGAGCGTATATCGGCTGTTGTCAAACAGTCTTTGGCGGTCAAACTAAGACTGTTCGTACTCGTGCTGATGAGATACTGGTTCGCCGACGTGCTGCAAAGCGAAGTCTGAAAATAGACATAACTTCCGCTGGTGCACCCGGACGTTCCCTGAACGCAACCGCTCGCGCGCCTGTCGACAAATATGTCCGTGCCTGTTTTCAGATCGGAGATGCAGGTAGGCGCAGCCGCTGCATTGTCAACGCCCTGCACGGGCAGCGCAACCGACGATATCAGCGTTGCAGTCGTGCTGTCGCAGGGATCCGGCAGCGTTGAAGGTGTGGTGAGGCTCGCGGGATCCAGTTCGCCGTAATAGCCTGCCATATGCATTTCGTCGGTCAGAAGCTGGGTCGCATAGCGACCGTTTTCGATCTGGAGATTGGTTTTTTCTGTTTCAGATCGTGTCCTGTAGTTGTTGGCAAAAATGGTTCCGACACCAGCCACGACAAGCAGCCCGAGCGCAATGCCTACCATCAGCTCGATTAAAGAAAAACCCCTGTTTTTTGATGGACTGTTCATGGTGCTGTCAGACTGGCTATGGTGATCAGAGAAGAAATTGCGCGGCGGTTGCCGTCATTTCCATAGAGATTCTGCCCGCAGGTCAGTGCAGGCGCACTAAGCTGCGTCATGCCCTGCCATGCAACCGTTACCCGGTACACGCTGGGGGAACCGCCCAACGATTCGATGCAGCCCACGGCATTCGTCATCGCGCCCACGTTTACCCCCGAGTTGACTTCGGCTGCACCCTTGAGCTGATTGCTCCATGTGCATTCGTCCAGCTGCATACCCTGCCCGGTGCAGCTCGAAGGCTGGCTATCTCCCGTTCCAAGCGGAGTGCTGGTCACATAGCTTGCCGCATTGGCGCGGTTGGCACTCAGCATGCTGGCCATTTCCTGGGTCAGCAGTATCGCCTGCGCGCGCTGGTAGGATTCCGTTTCAGAATTCTGCACCTTGAGTTGCAACCCTGCCAGACCCAGCAGGCCAAAGGCCAGGATGATGATGCTGATCAGCACCTCCAACAGCATGAAACCCTGCTGTGCTGCGCGTCCTGCCAAATGCATATCGAGCCGTTTCATGCTAACACCCCGACGTGGTAATCATGGGCATGCCCGAGAGATCGACGTTCAGGCAGCGGATATCGCTTGTTGAAGAGGAGGAAAACTTGAATGTGTTCCCTCCGCCTGTCGGTGCCCGCCCGGCGTTGTTGTACTGCACACTGGCGGGGCCTCCTGTAATTGAGGCCTGCGTGCTTTTGTTGTTATTCGCAAGAACCTCACTGGTAGAAGAAACCTCAACCGTCCAGCCGGATGCCCACTGCCCGTTGATGGGAGAGACCGTCACGCCGGTGTTGCGCTTGATCGCCTCGGATCTTGCCATCAAAAGCGAAGACTGCAGCATTGAAGCCGA
>JAJXWG010000001.1:0-32865 GCA_021781695.1 Pseudomonadota bacterium | reverse complement strand
GCAATGCCGCCGACAGACGGCAAAATAAAGTCGCCGAATGAACGGCTTATCTGAACAGGCCCTTCAGGCTGTCTTTCAACTGCTCCTGCGCCTTCTTCTTCAACTCCTGCTTGGCGGCTTCGACTTTCTGCTTCGCTGCCTCATTCACCATCGCGCCAAAATCCAGCGTGTATTTCAGACCGTCAAACGGTCCGGCAATACGCACAGGCACGGTGATGCCGCCCACCTGGTCCAACCCTCCCTGACCTTCGAGCGTTTTGGCAAGCGTCGCTCTCGCCAGATAATTCATGCTGTTATTGCCAATATCTATGTCGCCCGAACCCGCCACTCGCAGCAGGGGCGATTTGAGCGTCAGATCGTCGTTGTGCGCCACGCCGTTGTTTATTTTAAAAGTGGCCTTGAGTTCGGAGAAATCCGTCTTCTCGCTGCGGTTGGCAGCCTGAGTCTGCGCGCCGGTCAACATACCCCGAGCATTGCGCAGCGCCTTTGCGACATTGATCCCCTTGATTGCACCGTCAACGAGATTGAGCGACAGATTGCCGTTCAGCGCTTTTTTCATGCGGCTCACCGTATTGCCCTGCATGGAAAGGTTCATCGCGACATTGCCGCGACCTTCGAGCATGTCGAAATCCGCTGCGTCCTTGGTCAATGCAGCGACATCGATACCTGCCAGCTTCTGGTTAACGGCAATCTCAGGAACGGCCTGCGCATTCACGCTCAAGCCGCCGTTCATGCTGCCGCCATACAGGCTTGCAGACAGCGGGCTGACATCCACAACCCCCTTGTGCGCCTTCACATTCAGACGCACATCGCTCAGACGGATGTTCTCGGCCTTGAGCCTGCCTATGCGCAGACTGCCGTCCAGATTGAGCTTTTTAAAAGCGGAAAGGTCTATCGGCTGCTCCGGCTGATTCGCCTTGGCTTTCTTCGGCAGATAAAGATCGGCATCCAGCTGATCCGCATCCACATCAAACTGTATATATGGATTTGCAAAGTCGCTCACGGAGAGCTTTGCCGCGACCTGACTTTGCAAAAGGCCGCCGGAAAGATTGATTTGCACCGTTTCGCGCTTCGCGTCCACCCCAAGATTGCCTTTCATCCGACTGTTCACTGATTTGCCCGGCAGCTTGTCGAATACGCCGCTCACAGCCACATCAGCGCTGCCAAGGGAAAATTGCTGCGCGTCTACATTCCCCGACATGGGCGAAGCAAGCCTGACCTTGAAAGCCTGGTCGGGCATCTGCACGGACAAGTCCAGCAGGAGTTTGCTCACGCTGAAGGACTGCGCATTGCCTGAAATATCCGGCAAGGAAAGACTTGCGACAATATTGCCGCTGTCGAGCTTGGCGTTGAAAGTCAGGTTGCTGCCGGAAAGCTTTTCTTTCGAAACCATCAGTTGTGGCAGATTGAGCGCAGCTTCAAAGGGTGAGCCCGCCCTCATGCCGCTGGCATCGAGCGTAAACTTGTCCGCAGTCAGTGCCTTTGCTGCAAGCGCGACATTGCCGCTCGCGTTCATCTTGAGATTGCTCATATCAAGCAAAAAGCCGTTCACCCTGAAATCCATATCTGCCAGCCGGTAAAGCTGCCTGTCCGGATCAAAAGTCAGCATGGCTGAAAGCTGCGTGTAGATATCCAGTCTGGGTTGATTGCCCTGCACATGGACAGACAGATCTATCCTGGTCGGCACGCCATAAGCGATGCGCCCGGTATCCAGTTTGAGGTTGTCAATCGCGTACTCCGCACCCGTGGACTCATCGCGATAGGTCAAACTGGTTTTCTTGATCAGAACGGAGGCGATGTCAAAACTGACAGGCTGCTTGGCGCTTTCGGTTTTATGGTCACGGCTTATCAGATCGTCGATATTGCTCGTGCCGTCTTTATGTCTTACCACATGCGCGGAAAGGCCTGCAATGATCACATCGTCGACGACCAGCCTGTGGCTCAAAAGCGGCATCAGCGCCAATGAAACCTTGATCGTCTCGACGGATGCGAATTGCTTTTCGCTGTTGAATTCGGAAAGCGAGGCTCGTTCAAGGCTCGCGCCTATATAGGGAAACAGGCGCAGTTTGATGTCGCCGTCCAGATGCAGGGTGCGGTGATGCGACTCTTCAACCGCATGGATGATCTGGGCCTTGTAGTCGTTCGGATTGAAGGTTGCCGCCAGATAGGCCGCCCCCGCCACGGCTACCGCCAAGACAGCACCCGCACCAAACAGACCGTATTTGACGATTTTTTTCATCGCATCACCCGCAAGTCAGGCGAAGATTATAGCCCTATTGATATGACGATTTAAAGTGAAGTGCGTTGGACACGAGAAACTTCTGGTCCGAAAAAGACGCGAAAAAAAACCCGGCAACGCCGGGCTTCTCCAGCATCTGGGCAATCTTAAGGCGCCTGGATGTTAGAAGCTTGCTTGCCTTTTGGACCCTGCACAACTTCAAAAGTCACCTTCTGGCCTTCTTTGAGTGACTTGAAACCGCTCATATTGATAGCGGAGAAATGTGCGAATAGATCTTCACTGCCATCATCTGGCGTAATGAAGCCGAAACCCTTTGCATCGTTGAACCATTTAACTGTACCAGTTGCCATGTGATAACTTCCTTACAAGAAAAAACGGGGCCCCCCCGCGAACTGTTTGAATCTAAGATCGCACACGGCAAAACCAGTACTGCAGATACTTTGAATCAAACACCAGCTTGTATTTAACCCTTGTTCTGCCGCATTTGTCAAATAGTTGATTCACGATCAGCAGAACAGGCTTGAAAAAGTATCGCTAATCGCTAACATAGTCAGGTATATTAGTGTCAGAATACACAACATTAAAGATATGCCCAAAGAACAAGACAGCAACACGGCACTGGCGCCTGAGCGCGCAAAGACAAAGCCTCCGGGCATGTTCAGGGTGCTTTTGTTCAACGATGATTACACGACGATGGAATTTGTCATAGAAGTTTTGCGACGTTTTTTTTCTCTCAACAGTGAACGCGCTCAACAACTCATGCTCCAAATACACAACCAGGGGTCGGCGGTCTGCGGGGTATATACCCGCGATGTGGCTGAAACCAAGGTCACTCAGGTGAGTGAATTTGCACAACAACACGGGCATCCGTTACGATGCAGCATGGAGGAAATTTGAAATGATTGCTCAGGATTTGGAAGTGAGTCTGCATCTGGCATTTGTTGAAGCACGCCAGAAGCGCCATGAGTTCATCACGGTGGAACACCTGCTGCTGGCCATGCTTGACAATGCTTCAGCAGCACAGGTTCTGCGCGCCTGCCATGCGGATATTGACGAGCTGCGCCAGGTCGTCACGGAATTCATAGACAACAACACGCCCGTCGTTCCCGGCAACAGCGAGATGGATACGCAGCCCACGTTAGGCTTCCAGCGCGTCATTCAGCGCGCGATTCTGCATGCGCAATCGGCCAGCAAGAAGGAAGTCTCGGGTGCCAACATACTCGCTGCACTGTTTGGCGAAAAGGATTCGCATGCGGTGCATTTCCTCACCCAGCGCAACATCAACCGTCTGGATGTCGTCAACCACATCGTCCATGGCATCAGCAAGGAACCCCAGGCAGCACCTGCCCCGGCGCAGGGTGAGAATGCAACCGAGCAGGCGGCCAGTGAAGAAAGCGCATTGAAACATTACACGGTGGATCTCAATGCGCTGGCATTGTCAGGCAAGATAGACCCATTGATCGGACGCGAACCCGAACTCGAGCGCGTCATCCAGACGCTTTGCCGCCGCCGCAAAAACAATCCGTTGCTGGTTGGCGAGGCAGGCGTCGGAAAAACCGCCATCGCGGAAGGGCTTGCGCGCCGCATCATCGAAGACAGCGTGCCTGACATACTCAAGGATGCGCATGTCTACTCGCTGGACATGGGCTCATTGCTTGCCGGCACAAAATACCGTGGCGACTTCGAGCAGAGGCTGAAAGCCGTGCTGAAGGAACTGAAGGATGCCCCACACGCCGTCCTGTTCATCGACGAGATACACACGCTGATCGGCGCAGGTTCCGCGTCGGGCGGCACCATGGATGCGTCCAACCTTCTGAAACCTGCACTGTCCAGCGGCGCATTGAAATGCATCGGTGCGACCACTTACCAGGAGTATCGCGGCATCTTCGAAAAGGATTCCGCGCTGTCTCGCCGTTTCCAGAAGATAGACGTGTCCGAGCCCTCTGTCGAACAGACCATCGAAATCCTGAAAGGACTGAAGTCGCACTTCGAGCAGCATCACAGCATCAAGTTCAGTTCTGCTGCAATCACCAGCGCTGCCGAGCTCTCCGCACGCTTCATCAACGACCGCCATCTGCCGGACAAGGCGATCGACGTGCTGGATGAAGCCGGTGCAGCACAGCGCATCCTGCCCAAATCCAGGCAGAAAAAGGTGGTCGGCAAACATGAGATCGAGGAGATCATCGCCAAGATCGCGCGCATCCCCACGCGCACCGTGTCGCACGATGACCGCAATGCATTGAAGACGCTGGACCGAGATCTGAAGGCAGTGGTTTTTGGCCAAAATGCAGCCATAGACGCGCTGGCTACCGCAATCAAGATGTCTCGCAGCGGGCTTGGCAATCCGAACAAGCCGATAGGCAGTTTTCTGTTCTCGGGCCCTACCGGTGTGGGCAAGACCGAAGTCGCGCGCCAGCTGGCCTTTGCGATGGGCATGCCGCTGCACCGCTTCGACATGTCTGAATACATGGAACGCCATGCCGTGTCGCGCCTGATAGGCGCACCCCCCGGCTATGTCGGCTTCGATCAGGGCGGGCTGCTTACCGAAGCGATCACCAAGCAACCCCATTGCGTGCTGCTGCTTGATGAAATCGAGAAAGCGCACCCCGATGTCTTCAACATCCTGCTGCAGGTGATGGATCACGGCACGCTGACCGACAATAACGGGCGCAAGGCGGATTTCCGCAACGTGGTGGTCATCATGACCACCAACGCGGGTGCTGAAGCGCTGAACAAGACGCAGATCGGCTTCACCAAGACATCATCGCTTGGAGACGAGATGGCCGACATCAAGCGCATGTTCACGCCTGAATTCAGAAACCGCCTCGACGCTATCATCTCGTTCGCACCGCTTAACAAGGAAGTCATCCTGCGCGTGGTGGACAAGTTCCTGATGCAGCTTGAAGAACAGCTGCACGACAAGAAGGTCGATGCCATCTTCACCGACGAGCTGAAAACGCATCTGGCGGAGAAGGGCTTCGATCCTCTGATGGGTGCCCGGCCCATGGCGCGCCTGATCCAGGACAAGATACGCTCGGCGCTTGCCGACGAGTTGCTGTTCGGCAAACTCGCGCACGGCGGCAAGGTCACCGTGGATGTGAAGGACGACAAGGTCGTGCTGGAGTTCGAGGAAGAGACAGTAGCTGCCTGACGCCCCGCGGGATTGAACTGCAATGACCGCTGGTTATCGCGGCCGCTTTGCCCCTTCCCCCACCGGCCCGCTGCATTTCGGCTCGCTTGCGGCGGCCGTTGCAAGCTATCTGGATGCAAGACACCACGACGGCATCTGGCTTGTGCGCATGGAAGACCTGGATGTCCCGCGATCCATGCCCGGCGCTGCGGATGATATCCTGCAAACGCTTTCTGAGTTTGGCCTTTCCAGCGACGAACCCGTGATGTATCAGAGCCAGCGCACTTCTGCCTATGAAATGGCGCTGCAGCAGCTAAAGGAGATGAACGCCGCCTATCTTTGTGCCTGCACGCGCCGCGAAATTCTTGACTCCGCATTGCATGGCATAGAGGGCCCGGTGTATCCCGGCACCTGCCGCAACGGCATTTTTTCCGGCCGCGAGGGGAAGGCGTGGCGCGTGAAAACGAACGATGAAGCGGTTGTATTTGAAGACAGGTTGCAAGGGCGCATATCACAGCACATTGAAAGCGAAATCGGGGACTTCGTAGTCAGGCGCGCCGACCAACTGTTTGCCTATCAGCTTGCCGTAGTGGTCGACGATGCGGCTCAACAGATTACTCACGTGGTGCGCGGCGCAGACCTGCTTTATTCCACGCCCCGCCAGATGCATTTGCAGAGACTGCTGGGGCTTGCCACACCGAATTACATGCATCTGCCTGTCGCGGTGAATGGAAAAGGAGAAAAGCTCAGCAAACAGACACTCGCCAGACCCGCCGAGCAAAGTCCCGATACGATGTTTAAAGTATTACTGTTTTTGAGGCAGCAGCCGCCCGACGACTTGCGCTCTGCCAGCATCGATGAGATGCTGGCCTGGGCGAAAGAAAACTGGCAGCCTGAAAAGCTTGCAGGCTTTAAGCAGTTTGCGGCCTGATCAGGCGGATGCCTGTTTGCGCACCACTTCTGCAATCTGCTTCGCGCACTGTTCAACCAGATCCCTGTTCTCGCCCTCTACCATCACGCGCAGCAGCGGCTCTGTGCCGGATGGGCGCAACAGCACGCGTCCGCACCCATTGAGCTCGCGTTCTGCATTGGTGACCGCCTCCTGCACTTTTGCGTGAGCCAGGCAATCCACCCCCTTTGCAATCCTGACGTTGACGAGTATCTGGGGATAGAGCTGCAAACCGCCTGCCGCCTCGGACAGGCTTTGTTTCTTGGTGCGCAACGCATGCAGCACCTCCAGTGCGGACACGATGCCGTCACCCGTGCTGTGCTTGTCCAGACAGATGATGTGTCCGGAATTTTCGCCGCCCAATTGCCAGCCCTGCTGCTGCAGCAACTCCATCACATAGCGGTCGCCCACGCGGGCACGCATGAAGGGAATGCTCATCTGCTGCATCGCATGCTCGAATGCCAGATTCGTCATCAAGGTGCCGACCACACCGCCCTGCAGTTTTCCCTGTTCCTTGCGGTGGCGCGCAATCACATACAGCAGCTGGTCGCCATCGTAAAGTTTGCCAAAACCATCCACCATCACCAGCCGATCGCCGTCGCCATCCAGCGCGATGCCTATGTCGGCATGATGCTCAAGCACGGCCTTCTGCAGATTGGCAGGAGCGGTCGCGCCATATCCATCGTTGATGTTTTTCCCATCTGGCTGGACACCGATGGCTATGACTTCCGCACCCAGCTCGTGAAAAACGCTGCGCGCAATGTGATAGGTTGCACCATGCGCGCAGTCCACCACGATCTTCATGCCGCGCAGATTCATCGCGGACGGGAAAGTCCCCTTGCAAAATTCGATATAGCGGCCGACCGCATCATCCAGACGGCGCGCCTTGCCCAGCTGATCGGAGGACTCGATCCTGATGGGCTGTTCCAGGCCAGCCTCGATTTCCTGCTCGACGCTGTCGGGCAGCTTGTTGCCGCTTGCGGAAAAAAACTTGATGCCGTTGTCTTCAAAGGGATTATGCGAGGCAGAAATCACGATGCCCGCCTGCAAACGCAAGGCACGGGTGAGATAGGCCACGGCAGGCGTAGGAATTGGGCCTGCCAGATACACATCGATGCCGGCTGCAATCAGGCCCGCCTGCAGCGCGGACTCCAGCATATAGCCCGAGATGCGCGTGTCCTTGCCGATCAATACCGATGAGCGCTCGCCTGCCGTGTGCTCCGCACTGGCCAGAACACGTCCTGCAGCATAACCCAGCGTCATCACAAACTGCGGCGTGATCGGGAATTCGCCGACACGCCCGCGTATGCCATCCGTACCAAAATACTTTCTGCTCATGCCATCCCCCTGTTTACCGCATCCCAGATTTTTATCGCATCCACCGTTTCTTGCACGTCGTGCACGCGCAGGATGGATGCGCCGCGTTGGGCAGCGATCAATGCCGCCGCCACGCTTGCCGTCATCCTGTGCTGCGCATCACGGCCCGTTATCAGGCCCAGCATGGATTTTCTTGAAAGCCCTGCCAGTATCGGCATATTCAGTTCTTTGAATTCATCCAGACTGCGCAGCAAGGCGAGATTGTGCGCCAATGTCTTGCCAAAGCCAAACCCCGGATCGATGACGATGCGATCATACGAGATGCCCGCCGCCAGAGAAGCCTCGATGCGGCCCTGCAGGAAATCCTTCACCTCTGATACCACATCGCGATATTCCGGCTGATGCTGCATGGTTTGCGGATCACCCTGCTTGTGCATCAGGCAAACCGCAGCATCGCTGGCGGCAACCGCCTTCATCGCATCGATATCCTGAAGCGCGTTGATGTCGTTGACCATCGCGGCACCCGCTGCGATGGCCGCCTTCATGACTTCAGGCTTGAAACTGTCAATTGAAACCGGAACGCCCTGCAAAGCCTCGATGACAGGCAGCACGCGATCCAGCTCTTCCTGCAAGCCAACCGGCATGGCGCCTGGGCGCGTCGATTCTCCGCCGATATCGATGATATCAGCGCCATCTTCGATGAGCTGTGTTGCACGTCGAATCGCTGCATCGCGTTGATGGTACTGCCCGCCATCGGAAAAAGAATCCGGGGTGACATTCAGGATGCCCATCACCAATGGGCGCGCGAGATCGAATTGGAAAGAGCCGCAGAGCAACATATCAGCTGGTAGCTGGCAGCCTGTAGCCAAAGCACTGCTACTCGCTACGGGCTACAAGCTGCTTTTTACATTTCCTGCGCCGGCTGGGTGGGTGTGACCGCAGGCGCAGAAGGCGTTTCATCCTTGGGAGGCTTGGGCGCCTGCGCCGACTGGCTGGGTTTGGGAGGACGGGGCGGATTGCCAGCCATGATATCGTTGATCTGGTCAGCGTCTATCGTTTCCCATTCCAGAAGCGCAGCAGTCATCGCCTCGATCTTGTCGCGGTGCGTCTCGATCAGGTTGCGCGCCAACGCATATTGCTCATCGATGATGTGGCGTATCTCGGTGTCCACCTTCTGCATGGTCGCCTCCGAAATGTTTTTGTGCGTCGTGACAGAACGGCCCAGGAAGACCTCGCCCTCGTTTTCCCCGTACACCATCGGACCCAGCGCATCAGACATGCCCCATTGCGTGACCATCTTGCGCGCCATGTCGGTTGCGCGCTCGAAGTCGTTGGACGCGCCCGTGGTCATCTGGTGCATGAACACTTCCTCGGCAATGCGGCCGCCAAACAGCACTGCGATGGTGGACAGGATGCGTTCCTTGTCCATGCTGTACCTGTCCTCGGACGGCAGCTGCATGGTCAGACCCAGCGCGCGTCCGCGCGGAATGATCGTCACCTTGTGCACCGGATCGGTCTTGGGCATCAGCTTTGCAACCAGAGCGTGGCCCGATTCGTGATAAGCCGTGTTGCGGCGCTCTTCTTCCGGCATCACCATGGAACGGCGTTCAGCACCCATGAAGATCTTGTCCTTGGCTGCCTCGAAGTCGTCCATCTCGACAAAGCGCTTGGTGCGGCGCGCTGCAAACAGCGCGGCCTCGTTCACCAGATTTGCCAGATCGGCGCCGGACATGCCTGGCGTTCCGCGCGCCAGTATGCTGGCATCGACGTCAGGCGAGCAGGGCACCTTGCGCATGTGCACCGCGAGTATCTGTTCGCGGCCGCGTATATCCGGCAACGGCACCACTACCTGGCGGTCGAAACGCCCCGGGCGCAGCAGTGCGGCATCCAGCACGTCGGGCCGATTGGTCGCCGCGATCACGATTACGCCGGAAGCGCCCTCGAATCCGTCCATTTCGACCAGCAGCGCATTCAGCGTCTGTTCGCGCTCGTCGTTGCCGCCACCCAGTCCTGCGCCGCGCTGGCGACCTACCGCATCGATCTCATCGATGAAGATGATGCAGGGCGACTGTTTCTTGGCCTGTTCGAACATGTCGCGCACTCGCGCAGCGCCCACACCCACGAACATCTCGACGAAATCGGAACCCGAGATCGAGAAGAACGGCACCTTGGCCTCGCCTGCGATGGCCTTTGCCAGCAGGGTCTTGCCGGTGCCTGGACTGCCCACCATCAGAACGCCGCGCGGAATGCGTCCGCCCAGATTCTGGAATTTGGTCGGATCGCGCAGAAAGTCCACCAGTTCTGAAACTTCTTCCTTGGCCTCGTCGCAACCTGCGACATCCGCAAAAGTCACCCGCTCCTTCGCTTCATCCAGCATGCGCGCGCGCGACTTGCCAAATGAAAACGCTCCTCCCTTGCCGCCACCTTGCATCTGGCGCATGAAGAACACCCACACCGCGATCAGCAAAATCATCGGGAACCATGACACGAACACGCTCATCAGGAAGGATTGCTCTTCTTCCGGCTTGGCTTCGATGCTGACGCCGTTTTTCAGAAGATCGGACACCATCCACAAATCGCTGGGCGCATAGGTGCTGACATGCTTGCCTTCAGTGGTTGTCGCATTCAGGGTGCGGCCCTCGATGACCACCTTGGCAATCTCCCCTTTTTTAACCTCATCGAGGAACTGTGAATAGTCCAGGTGCGCCTGCGACGTAACCTGCTGGCGTGAATTAAACTGGTTGAATACGGTCATCAGAACCAGGGCCACGACCAGCCAGATTGCAATACTTTTAAAATTGTTCAAGATAATTCCTTATATGCATACTACCAAGGTATGCCATTAGACTATGTATCGGCTGATTACTCAAGCACTCCGGTGCCCAAAAGATACACTTCGCTGCTGCGATCCCTCGATGCCTTGGGTTTGCGCGTTACGACCTTCTCGAAACGGCTGCGCATCAACTTCATATAATTCTCGAATCCCGACCCCTGAAAAACCTTGACCAGGAAGCTTCCCTCCGGATTCAGGTGCTTCAAGGCAAACTCCATCGCCAGTTCCGCCAGATATATCGCGCGATCCTGATCCACCTGTGATACACCGCTGAAGTTGGGGGCCATATCTGAAATTACAAGCCCTATGGGCCTATTGTGCAGGCTGGACTCGAGTTTTCGCAATACCTCTTCATCGCGAAAGTCACCCTGTATGAACTCAACGCCGCGCAAAGGTTCCACAGGCAAAAGATCAAGCGCGATCACCTTGCCAGCCTCTCCGACGATTTTTGCGGCTACCTGGCACCATCCTCCGGGTGCAGCGCCCAGGTCCACGACCACCTGGCCCGGCTTGATCAAATGATCCCGCGCATTGATCTCCAGCAGCTTGTAGGCTGCACGCGAGCGGTAACCCTCCTTTTGCGCCTGCTGCACGAAAGGATCGTTGATATGCTCACGCATCCATTGTTTGCTGGTCTTGGATGGCTTCATCGTTTAGAATCCATGTCCTGTAAAATTTTGAGAAGATTATGCCTGTCCTGACCGTTTCAGAGCGCCTGGCCTTAAAGGCCCGCGCACATCAATTAAAACCCACTGTGATGATAGGCAATGCCGGTCTGACTGAATCCGTCCTCAGGGAAATCGAGCAGACCCTGAAGCTTCACGAACTCATCAAGATACGCGCGATGGCGGAACGCCCGGAACGTGAGGCCATTTTGAGCGAAATTTGCGCCAAATTAAACGCTGAGCCCGTACAGCATATCGGCAAAATCCTGGTTGTCTTCAAGCCCAATCCGGAAGTGAACAAAATAGAAATCCGCCAGATGCCTCGCCACAAGGGCAAGAAACCGCTGACCAAGAAACAGCTGGGAAACAGGTAAAAGCAGTCGCTAGACGCTAGTCACTAGTTTTTAGTTAAAACCCGCGAAACGGACAATATCAACTAACTTCTGGCGACCATCCACTAACGACTGCCTTTAGATGTACTGAACCTCGACCACTTCGTATTCCCGCACGCCGTGGGGCGCCTGCACCTCGGCCACATCGCCGCTGTATTTCCCGATCAGCGCACGCGCTATCGGCGAGCTGATCGAAATCTTGCGCTCGCGGATATCCGCCTCATCGTCGCCTACGATCTGGTAAGTCACGACATCGCCACTGTTGACATCCTCCAGTATCACCGTCGAACCAAACACACATCGCCCGTTGGCATTGAGCGTCTTGGGATCGATGATCTGGGCGCTGCCAAGCTTGCCCTCGAGCTCCATGATGCGCCCTTCAACAAATCCCTGTTTCTCCTTGGCCGCCTCATATTCCGCGTTTTCGGAAAGGTCCCCTTGCGCGCGCGCCTCGGAAATCGCGTTGATCACCGATGGCCGCTCTATCGTCTTCAAACGGTGCAATTCCTGGCGCAGCATCTCTGCCCCAACCAGAGTCAATGGAATTTTGCTCATACTTAAACCTTCATGTGTTAATAGCTAGTAGCCAGTTATTATATTGTTCGCTTCGCGGGTTTAACCAGTCGGACGAACACGACCTGCCGAATCAGCTACTCGCTAATAGCTGCTGTCTTTCTTTGATGCTGAGACTGTACGTCATAAACCTGCAAATCCTCCAGGTGATGCATGCCGATGCAGGCCGCACGCGCACCCGCCAGCGTCGTGTAATAAGTCACCCTGCCCTGCAAGGCCGCATGCCGTATCGAATAGGAGTCGCGCATCGCGGCAGGCCTGCTGTCCACCGTGTTGACGATCAGGTTGATTTCGCCGTTCTTCAACATGTCCACGATATGCGGACGTCCTTCTGCCACCTTGTTCACGACAGCCACCTTGATGCCCTGTGCACTGATCGCCGATGCGGTCCCTCTTGTTGCCAGCAGCGTAAAGCCCAGCGCTTCCAGCGAGCGTGCAACCTCGACCACACCTGATTTGTCGGCGTCGCGCACGCTGATGAATACTTTGCCATCCTTGGGCAGTTTGATGCTGGCTGCCAGTTGCGACTTGACGAAAGCCTCTGCAAAAGTTTCGCCCACACCCATCACTTCCCCTGTCGATTTCATTTCAGGGCCGAGTATCGTGTCCACCCCGGGGAACTTGATGAACGGGAACACCGCTTCCTTCACGGAATAATATGCCGGCACCACTTCAGCGGTGATGCCCTGCTGAGTAAGCGTCTGCCCTGCCATGCAGCGCGCTGCAATCTTTGCCAGCGGAACACCTGTGGCTTTGGATACAAAAGGCACTGTGCGGGATGCGCGCGGGTTCACTTCCAGCACATACACCGTCTCCCCCTGAATCGCGAACTGCACGTTCATCAGACCGACCACATTGAGCGCACGCGCCATCAAGACCGTCTGGCGGCGCAGCTCGTTTTGCATCGCCACTGGCAAACTGAAGGGCGGCAATGAACAGGCCGAATCGCCCGAATGCACGCCTGCCTCCTCGATATGCTCCATGATGCCGCCTATGATGACGTCGCATCCATCGGACACGGCATCCACATCCACCTCGATCGCATCGTTCAGGAAACGGTCCAGCAGTATGGGCAGACGCTCGGGATAGGTTTTGGACATCGTTTCCGCATCGCGCATGTATCGCTCAAGATCGGCCTGCGCATGGATGATCTCCATCGCACGCCCGCCCAGCACATTGGACGGCCGCATCACCAGCGGATAGCCTATCGCAGCAGCCCCTGCAATGCCTTCAGCCACGGTGCTTGCAGTACGATTGGGCGGCTGTTTCAAGCCAAGCTCTACCAACATCTGCTTGAAGCGTTCGCGATCTTCCGCGCAATCTATCATGTCAGGCGTGGTGCCGATTATCGGCACGCCGTTCTTTTCCAGCCCGCGCGCCAGGCCCAGCGGAGTCTGTCCGCCGTACTGCACGATCACGCCGATCGGCTTTTCGACTGCCACCACTTCCAGCACATCTTCCAGCGTCAGCGGTTCGAAATACAAACGGTCAGACGTGTCGTAATCTGTGGATACCGTTTCCGGATTGCAGTTGACCATGATGGTCTCATAACCGTCCTCGCGCATCGCCAGCGCCGCATGCACGCAGCAATAATCAAACTCGATGCCCTGTCCGATGCGGTTCGGCCCCCCGCCCAGCACCATGATTTTCTTGTTGGCTGTCGGCAGCGCTTCGCATTCCTCCTCATAGGTGGAATACATGTAGGCGGTGTCCGTGGAAAATTCCGCAGCGCAGGTGTCCACGCGTTTGTAGACCGGGCGCACACCCAACGCATGACGATGCGCGCGCACGCCAACCGTGTCTGTACCCAGAAGATGCGCAAGACGCGCATCGGCAAACCCGCTGCGCTTCAAGGCGCGCATTTCAACCGCACTGATGCTTTCATGCGAACGGCCCAGAAGCGTCGCTTCCTGGCGGACCAGATCTTCGATCTGCACCAGGAACCATCGGTCTATCTTGCTGATATTGAATACCTCATCCACGCTCATGCCAAGGCGGAATGCGTCGGATACCGCCCAGATGCGAGCAGGGCCGGGATTTCCAAGTTCCGCAGCGATTTCATCAAGGCTTGAGAATTTGACATCCAGCCCGTTCACTCCCACTTCCAGTCCGCGCAAGGCTTTCTGGAAGGATTCCTGAAAAGTGCGGCCTATGGCCATCACCTCGCCGACCGATTTCATCTGTGTGGTCAGGCGATCGTTGGCCTGGGGGAATTTCTCGAATGCAAAGCGCGGTATCTTGGTCACCACGTAATCGATCGTGGGCTCAAACGAAGCGGGTGTGGCCCCTCCGGTGATGTCATTCTGCAACTCGTCCAGCGTATAGCCCACGGCCAGCTTTGCCGCTATCTTGGCGATAGGAAAACCCGTTGCCTTGGAAGCCAATGCAGAGGAACGGGACACGCGCGGATTCATCTCGATCACCACCATGCGCCCGTTGTCCGGATTGATGGAGAACTGCACGTTGGAACCGCCCGTCTCCACGCCGATTTCGCGCAGCACCGCAAGGGAGGCATCGCGCATGATCTGGAATTCCTTGTCGGTCAAAGTCTGCGCGGGTGCGACAGTTATCGAATCTCCGGTGTGCACACCCATAGGGTCGAGGTTTTCGATCGAGCAAATGATGATGCAATTGTCATTGCGATCGCGCACCACCTCCATCTCATACTCTTTCCAGCCGAGCAGCGATTCCTCGATCAGCAACTCGCGGGTGGGCGACGCCTCAAGCCCGCCTTCGCAAATGGTGACGAATTCCTCGCGGTTGTAGGCGATGCCGCCGCCGCTGCCGCCCATCGTGAAGGATGGCCTTATAATGGTCGGATAACCCATCACCTGCTGGACCTGCAAGGCCTCTTCCATGCTGTGCGCAATAGCGGAACGGGCCGATGCCAGACCGATGCGCGTCATCGCCTGCTTGAATTTTTCACGATCTTCGGCCATGTCGATGGCCTCGCGCGATGCGCCTATCATCTCGACCCGGTATTTTTCCAGCACGCCGTGCTTTGCCAGGTCCAGCGCGCAATTCAACGCCGTCTGCCCGCCCATCGTAGGCAGAATCGCATCAGGGCGCTCTTTCGCGATAATCTTCTCGACGATCTGCCATGTGATGGGCTCGATATAGGTCGCATCGGCCATGTCGGGATCGGTCATGATCGTGGCCGGATTCGAGTTCACCAGAACCACGCGATAACCTTCCTCGCGCAGAGCCTTGCAGGCCTGCGCGCCGGAATAATCGAATTCGCATGCCTGGCCGATGACGATAGGGCCTGCGCCGATGATGAGTATGGATTTCAGATCAGTGCGTTTTGGCATTTTCCATCATTTCAATAAATTTATCGAACAGGCCGTCCACGTCGTGCGGCCCCGGGCTCGCTTCAGGATGCCCCTGGAAACAGAACGCAGGCTTGTCTGTCAACTCAAAACCCTGCAGCGTCCCGTCAAACAGCGAAACGTGGGTGACCCGCGCCGAACTTGGCAATGTCGCAGCATCCACCGCAAAACCGTGATTCTGGCTGGTGATCATCACGCGGCGGCTTGCGAGATCCTGCACCGGATGATTCGCGCCGCGGTGGCCGAACTTCATCTTCACTGTTTTGGCCCCGACGGCCAGGCCCATGATCTGGTGGCCAAGACAGATGCCAAACAGCGGAATTTCTGCCGCCAATATTTGCTGCGTGGCAGCAATCGCATAGTCGCAAGGCTCCGGATCACCCGGCCCATTCGACAGAAATACGCCATCGGGTTTCATGCCGAGCACATCTGCCGCCGCAGTCTTGGCGGGCACTACGGTGATCCTGCAGCCACGCGATGCCAGCATGCGCAGAATATTGCTTTTCACACCAAAGTCGTATGCGACAACGTGAAATTTAGCCGTTGCAGCATTGTTATAGCCAGTAGCCAAGTTCCAGACACCCGTCGTCCATTCGTAGGGCTGGTCGCAGCTCACTTCCTTTGCCAAATCCATGCCTGCAAGACCCGCAAAACCGCGCGCAGCGTCAAGCGCTGCCGCCTCGTCATTGCCCGTCGCGATGCAGCCGTTCTGCGAGCCTTTCTCGCGCAGTATGCGGGTCAGGCGGCGCGTGTCTATCCCGGCAATAGCAACCACATTGTTGGCCTTTAGATATTCCGGCAAGGACCTTTTGCTGCGCCAGTTGCTTACCGTGAGCGACAAATCGCGAATGACGAGGCCACTGGCAAATACCTGACGCGACTCGACATCTTCATCGTTTATGCCGACATTGCCGATATGCGGACAGGTCAGCGTCACGATCTGGCGGCAATAGGAAGGATCGGTGAGTATTTCCTGATAGCCGGTCATCGCGGTATTGAAAACCACTTCGCCCACGCTGCTGCCGGCAGCGCCGATGGAAACGCCACGAAACACCGTCCCATCGGCAAGTACAAGAATGGCAGGATTCGTTTGCGTCACCAGATGCTCCCAAGATAGACATAAAGAAGCGGGAAGAACCGTGAGCTCAACCCGCAAAAGATTGTCGCGCATTATAACGGATTAGACAGGCGCCATCAAACCGAAGCTGATTTTCAAATTTCCAGCCAGGCTAACTGTCTGCAGCACAAGACATTATTCGCGGCTTGTGATAAGTTTCGCCTTGTGCAGATCGAGGCCATACATGAACCATGCAAAGGGCAGCATACATGAACGAGATAGACAACATTGAGATCAGTCTTGCCAATTTCATCAAGCAACTGGAGAGCACGACCAGTAGATTTTCAGAATTGCGCAAATGCTCCTTCTTCGATCCCATTCCAAACGAATATCTGGAGTCCATTTCCAGGCTGACCCAAATCCGCACATTTGCCGCAGGTGACAAACTCACCAGAGAAGGGGACGCCACCCACACCTTCTACGTGGTGCTGCTGGGCAAAACGACTGTTTACTGCAACGGAAAGAAAGTCGGAAAGATCATATACGGCGAGTGCATAGGGGAAGGCACCTTCTTCAACAACGAGAAAGTCTCGCGCACTGCAACCGTCATCGCCGATGGACATGTGGTCGTTGCCGAGCTTGACAAGACCAGCATTGAAATCCTGCGCTGCGACGCCAAGGTCAAGGATTATATGGACAAGGCGCTGCTGATTGCGTTATTCAAAAAACTGCAAGGCGCCAATCAAAGGATACAGGAATTGCTGTAATGCCCGCCGATTACTGTAAAACGGAAAAGGCGCAGTGCGCCTTTTCCGTGCATGACGACTATTTTTTCAGGCATTCTTTCATGAACGCCTTGCGCTCGTCGCCTTTTAACGCTTTGGTCTTTGCATCCGCGTTGCAAGATTTCATCTTATCCTGCTGTTTCACAGGCGCACTCTCGGCAGGTTTTGCTGCGGCGTTAGACTTCAAGACATAGTCCTTTTTCAGGCACTTGCTCATGAACGCACGTCTTTCTTCACCTTTCATACCCTTGGCCTCGACATTGCAGCCTTTCATTTTTTCCTGCTGAGCTCCCGCAAAAGCCGGCGCGGATGTTGCGACAAAAAACCCCAAACAAGCCATTGCAATCAATTTCTTCATGAGTTTCTCCTTGATGAGTTGGTATTATCCCCCCGGGCCGGGATGTTTCAGCTGCATGCCAAAACGCGACCATTATAGCCGGTTCGGAAGACATGTCATCGGCTTTGAAAGAACCGGCAAATCCGCATTGAATCCACTCCAAAATAGGATTAATATGACCTGCGGCTATCGGAATGGCTGGTACCTAGCGCACAAAAACAGCAAGCAATTTTGGAACGATATGCCAGGCAAGACTTTACAATTCATCGCATGCGTGTTGCTGCTCAATGCGTCGTTTTCCGCATTCGGGTTTGACCCCATTCCGGTCAGTGCAATTTATCCGCCGCTTAAAACCCGCGGGTCTGCCGACGAGGCACTGGCCACAGGCCAAGTGCGCGATGAAACCTACCGGATGACAGAACCAGCAAGCAAGCCATGGAGGATTGCTTTCCTTTTCCCTCACCTCAAGGATCCTTACTGGGTCGGGTGCAATTACGGCGTGATCAGCGAAGCCAAAAGACTGGGGGTCGCGGTCGACATCATCCCGTCTGACGGATACGACGACTTGATCGGCCAGTTGCGCAGGATGGACGAAGCCATCGCCGCAAAGTATGACGCGATCGTCATTTCACCCATCAGCCAGACTGCCGACAATTCCTCCATAGCCCGTGCCCGCGCACATGGCATCCCAGTCTTTGAACTTGCCAACGACAGCACCAGCGACGAGTTGAACAGCAAGGTAACATCATCCCTCACCGGCATGGGAAGCAAAGCCATGCAGTGGGTGATCCGAGATGCAGAAAGGCGCGGCTTGAAATCCGTCGATGTCGCGCTGCTGCCAGGTCCCGCCGATGCAGGCTGGGTCAAGGGAGAGGTCGAAGGCAGCCGCAAAGCCGCAAAGCAAGCTTCCATCAAGGTCAACATCGTCAGCATCCTGTACGGCGACAGCGATCTGGTCGGCCAATCCCGACTGGCTGCACAATTGCTCGATCAATACGGCAAAAGGCTCGATTACATTCTTGGCTGCACAGGCTGTGCGCCCGCCGCAGTATTGCCGGTAAAAATGGCAGGGCTGGAGAGCCGTGTCAGGATAGTTGCCTATGACCTGACGCGTGAAATCGCCGAGCTCATCCGCAAAGGGTACATCAAGGCTGCAGCCGACACGAAGGGTGTCAGCCAGGCGCGGGTTGTCACCAATGTCGCGGTGAACTATCTGGAAGGCAGAAACCCCAGACCGCCCCACACCATCCTGATCAAACTCGGCCTGCTGGACCAGAGCAATTACGCCAAATACGATTTCGGCAGCTCCATTGCCCCCGCGAACTATGCGCCGGTTCTCTCCTACGATCCGCGTAAAAGATCACAACACGCCCATCCAGAATGAAATTCCTGCGCCTTAAAAACAAGCTGCTGCTGGGGGCACTTTTTATCAGTCTGGTGATGGCAGTAACTTCCATGCTCGCAGTGTCCGTGGTCATCAGTCGGCAGTACCACAAGCAATCCAACGCACTGCTTGACAAGGCAGCGAAGATCATCACCGACAACCTGAATGACCGCAAGACCCTGCTGATGAATGTATCGCGACAACTGGCAAGGCAGAAAAATCTGGGCTCGACCATCTGGTATCTCGGGCAATATGCACATTCCGACATGGATCGCGATGTTCTGTTCAATACATACCAGCAGCTGGTCATGGATATCGACAAAATCTGCAAAGTCGCAAAGCTGTCCCAGGTCGCCGTTTATGACGCACAGGGCAAGCTGGTTGCATTTTCATCATCCAACGGAAACCTTGCAGGCTTTGTCGAGCGCTTTCCTGCCACCACGCTTCAGGTGGCGAGACTCAAGGAAGGAGGAGAGTTCAGCAGGAAAAATTTGCAACAGACAAGCGGCATTGCTGGCATCGATTTCAATCTTATCGGGACGTGGCAGGACAATGCCCAGTATGCAATTGTCGACAACGCGCTGACGATTGAAAGCCGCGCCCCCATCACGGGAGAAATGTTTGATCCTGTCTCCGGAAAACCGCAAATCAGACAGCTTGGTACGGTGGTGATGGTGCAGTCTCTCGACCGGGATTTCGTCGATTACCTCGGGCGATTGACCGACATCAAGATCAACCTGTTTACTGCGAAAGGCTACAGCAGCGGCAGCATGCCAGCCTACCGCAATCCTGACTGGCAGGGTACCCATGCAGCGCCCACCATCAATCAGACAACCATCGGGGACGAGAATTTCTTTCAAATCCTGATCCCGCTTTACGCGGACCATCGTCTGGTCGGCACGATAGCTGCGCTGCAGTCCGACGCAACCGTGCATAAAAACATCCGGGAAATGGTGCGCGTGCTGATATTGATCGCGGCTGCCAGCCTGTTGATCATGCTTCCGTTTGCCTGGTATCTGGCCGATTCCATCTCGCGCCCTTTGAGCGCGTTGAGCAGAATATTCCGGGATGTCGCCAGCGGCAGGCAGACGCTGAATGAAAAACTCGACCTGGTGAATGAGTATCGCGGCGATGAACTGGGAGATCTGACCAGAAGCTTTATCAGCATGAACAAGGCAGTCAGCCAGAAAATCGAACAGATCAATGAAATCAATGCCTCGCTGGAAGACAAGATCGAACAGCGCACCCAGCAGTTGCTCGCGGCCAATCAGGCGCTGATCAAGCTTGCCAAACATGACGCGCTGACCGGCTTGCCAAACCGGCAACTGTTAAGCGACAGGCTGGCGCAGGCGCTTGTAGCCGCAAAGCGCGACAAATCGCATGTGGCCTTGATGTTCATCGATCTGGATGAATTCAAACCGATCAACGACACCTATGGGCATGCCATTGGAGATCTGATCCTGATTGAGGCTGCGCGGCGCATACAGGACTGCATACGCGAATCGGATACCGTTTCACGCGTCGGCGGCGACGAGTTTATCGTGCTCCTGCCTATCGTCGATACGACGCAGCATGCCGCCATCGTGGCCGACAAGATACGTCAGTCGCTCAATGACCCGTTTGAATTTTCAGCAAACCGCCTTCATATTTCCTGCAGTATCGGAATTTCCCTGTATCCGGAGCACGGCAGCGATGAAAATGCGCTGCTGAAGAATGCCGACCTCGCGATGTACGACGCCAAGCGCAGCGGACGCAATGCAGTAATGCTGTTTCACGCCAAGTCCGATCCGCTAAAGAACCAGTCCAGGCTGGAATTCTAAGCCTGATGTTCAGATTTCGATGCGCGTGCCCATCTCGATCACGCGGTTGGTCGGGATCTTGAAAAAATCTGCTGCATTCATCGCGTTCTTTGACAGCGCCAGGAAAAGCCGCTCGCGCCATTTCACCATGCCGGGATTCGCAGATGACACGATCATCGCGCGCGATATGAAAAACGACGTGCTCATCATGTCAAAAGGCAACCCCAATGTTGCGCATGAATTGAGCGCCTCGGGCAAATCCGGCCTGTCCATGAAACCGTAGAAGATTCTCACCCGGTAAAAACCCTTCCCCATGTCATCGATCAGCAAACGGTTTCCCTGCGTGACATAAGGCTTGTCTTCGACGATCACGGTCAGCAGGATGTTGCGCTCGTGCAGCACCTTGTTATGCTTGATGTTGTGCAGCAGCGCGGAAGGCGCGCCTTCACCCACATTGGTCAGGAACACTGCCGTTCCCTCCACCCGGCTGAAATTATCCGCATCGTCGAGGATCACCTGCATCGGTACCGACTGTCTTGCAATTTCTTCGAACAGCAATTTCCGTCCGCGCTTCCAGGTGGTCAACACGGTAAAAGAGATCACTGCCATACCCAGCGGGAACCATCCCCCCTGGGGTATTTTCATCGCATTCGCGGCAAAGAACGTCAGGTCCGCAGTGAACAGCACGGCGATCAGCGGCACGATCAGCAAAAGCGGCCAGCGCCAGTACAGCACCATCACGAAGGTGATCAGCACGGTGGTGATCGTCATGGTGCCGGTCACCGCAATGCCATAGGCTGCAGCCAGATTGCTCGAGCTTTGGAAAGTGAAGACCAGATAGATGACCGCAAGGTATAGCACCCAGTTGGTAAAAGGCACATAGATCTGCCCCTGCGCCTTGTCCGAAGTCTGGCGAACCTCGATGCGCGGCATGAAACCCATCTGCACCGACTGGTTCGCCAGCGAATATGCGCCGGAAATCACGGCCTGCGACGCGATCACGGTGGCCGCGGTGGCAAGCAACACCATGGGCACCAGCGCCCAGGCAGGAGCCAGCAGGTAGAATGAATTTTCGATCGCCTTCGGGTTGTGCAGCAAAAGCGCGCCCTGGCCGAAGTAATTGAGCACGAGTGCGGGCAGCACGAAGCCGAACCATGCCAGACGTATCGGATATTTGCCGAAATGCCCCATGTCTGCATACAACGCTTCGCCGCCTGTGATGGCGAGCACGACAGAGCCCAAAGCCAGAAATGCCACCCAGGGATCTGCAGCCATGAAATGGTAGGCATAGTATGGATTAAGCGCCCAAAGCACCTGCGGACTTTGCATGATAGCCTGGAGGCCAAACAGGCCCAAACATATAAACCATACGATCATGATCGGGCCGAATGCCATGCCGACAGTTGCGGTGCCGCGCTTTTGTATCATGAAAAGTCCGGTCAGCACGATGAAGGTGATCGGCAATATGTAAACCTTGAACTGATGAGAAACCAGGTCCAGGCCTTCGACGGCCGAAAGCACGGAAATGGCCGGCGTGATCATGCCGTCTCCAAAAAACAGCGCGGCTGCAAACACGCCCAGCGCCGTGACGAACCATTTGGTCTTCGGGCTCTTTGAGGTCAGTTCGCTGACCATGGAAAGCAGCGCCAGTGAGCCTCCCTCGCCGTGATTGTCGGCGCGCATGATGATGCTCACATACTTCAAAGACACCAGCAGCATGATGGTCCAGAACATCAAGGACAACACGCCCAGAATATTCGTCTCGATCACCGGCAGCGGGGCCGAGCCGGTAAAAGTGGTCTGTAGCGCATACAGGGGGCTGGTGCCGATATCGCCGAACACCACGCCGATTGCACCCAGCACCAGCGTCGGCAACTTTTGCTTGATTTCGCTCATTTCACATCCCGTTTATTTTGTCTTGCCCAGAATGGGGCGCGACTTTACACCTAAAGCGAAATTTAAGCAGCAATTCTCGTGTTGCACGTCTTTCAGATACCGTTCCGATATGCCATAGTGAGCGCATAACGATGCCCAGAATGGTCAGCATGCCCCAGCCTTCCGATTCAAATATGCCTATTTCCAGCGACAATATCTGCTCGCAGCTTGAATTGGCCAATACGCTCGCCCTGTCAGGCAGCGAACAAGACCGTGAACAGGCAAAAGCTTTCTTTCTAGATATCCTGACCATAGTGCCAGATCATCTCGATGCATGGGTGAATCTGGGCATTCTGCTTTTTGAAACGGGATATACGCTTGCCGCAATCACCGCATTTACGGCTGCCGTCAACTATCATCCGCAGTGCGCCACTGCTCATGCCTATCTTGGCAATGCGCTGCTTTACAGAGATGAACTGGCAGCGGCCAAGGAACATTTCGATGTCGCATTATCGCTTGATCCTGGCATGACCGAGGCCCATCGCGGGCTGTCATCGATATATCGAAGACAGGGCAATCACGAAGAATCCACGAGACACAGGCATCTGGGATTCCGGGACCATGCCGTTTCCATTCTGCCAGCATACGCGAAGACTGAACCTGTTCAGCTTCTGGTTCTCGCATCAGCCGATGAAGGCAATATCCCCTGGAGACTTCTGATTGACCGCTCGATGTTTAATACGACGATAATCGCAGTGGAATATTTCGACAGCCAGTTGCCTTTCCATCACCTGGTCTTCAATGCGATCGGCGATGCGGACCTGTGCCGTGAGGCTTTAGAAAAATCAATTGATCTGCTAAAAACATCACAAACCCCCGTCATCAATAACCCAGAGACCGTTCTCAATACCGGACGCATAGTCAATGCATCAAGGCTTGCAGCGCTTCCCGGCGTGCGATCTTCCCGTATGCACCTCATTGCGAAGGCGGATTTTTACGCCAAACAAGAGATCCTATCCCAATATGCTTACCCATTCTTGATGCGCTCGCCCGGCTTCCACGGTGGCAACCATTTTGCCCGCATAACAAATAGCGATGATTTGCAGTCTGCCTTTAAGGAATTGCCTGGAGAAAATCTTCTGCTGATCGAGTATCTCGATTCCCGTTCACCCGACAAGCTCTTCAGAAAATACAGAATCATGTTCATCAATGGTTTGCTTTACCCCATACACATGGCGATTTCCGAGAACTGGAATGTTCATTATTTCAGTTCTGAAATGGAAGAAAATGAGGCCTATCGCAGCGAGGAAGCATCTTTCCTTTGCGACTTCAAAGGACATCTTGGGGAAACCGCAATAACCGCGCTGATGCGCATAAGCCTGGCGCTTGAACTTGACTATTGCGGCATCGATTTTGGCATCGATGGAAATGGCAAACTGTTGCTGTATGAGGCTAATCCAACCATGCTGATCAACCCTCCCACCCATGAGAAAAAATGGGACTACAGGCGTGAGGCCGCCTCGAGCGCATTGTCTGCCACAAGAAACATGTTTCTCGAACGCGCAGCGCTGTCAAAGCGCAGCGTCTGAGCGCACTTTCAGACCGGATCCTCTTCCACGGCAAAGATGCGCCTGTGCTCGCGAATCGCATAACGGTCTGTCATGCCCGCAATATAATCGGCGACTACCCTGGCCCGGCTCATTTCCGACTCAATGGCACTGGCCTGGAACTGGGTAGGCAACAACCGTGCATCTCCCATGAAAACGTCAAACAAGTCGCGAACGATGCGATGCGCCTTCGCGCTCATGCGCATCACTCGGTAATGCCGGTACAAATGCACATGCAGGAATTTCTTGAGCTCGCGCTGCTGACGGTTCAGTTCATCGCTGAATGCAATCAGCACAGGTGATAAATGCACGTCGTCAAGCGTCTGCAATCCCTGCGCTTCGATGTTGGCAGCGCTCTGCCGTATCAGATCGGTCACCAGCGTATTGATCATGCGCCGCACCATCTCGTGCACCACGCGCCTTCCGGCAAGGTCAGGATAGGCAATACGCACATCCTGCAGGTGTCTTGCCACCAGCGGCACTGAAGCCAACTGTTCCAGCGTGATCAGACCCGAGCGCAGGCCATCGTCCACATCGTGATTGTTATAGGCGATTTCATCGGCCAAATTGGCGATTTGCGCCTCAAGCGAAGGGCGCCGGTCGTTCATAAACCGTTCGCCCAGCTCCCCAAGCTGGGCTGCCGTTTCCATCCGGCAATGCTTGAGTATACCTTCGCGCGTTTCGAAACATAAATTCAGGCCTTCAAACTGTGCATAACGCTCTTCCAATACATCCACCACGCGAACCGATTGCAGATTGTGTTCAAAACCGCCGTAGGTCTTCATGCATTCATTGAGCGCATCCTGCCCCGCATGCCCGAATGGTGTATGGCCCAGATCATGCGCCAGCGAGATCGCCTCGACCAGGTCCTCGTTCAGATGAAGATGGCGTGCGATCGAACGCGCGATCTGTGCCACTTCAATGCTGTGGGTCAGGCGCGTCCTGAAAAGATCGCCTTCATGGTTGACGAAAACCTGTGTCTTGTATTCCAGACGCCGGAATGCGCCCGAGTGTATGATGCGGTCGCGGTCGCGCTGAAACTCGCTTCGCCCCTCTGGTGCTGCTTCCGGAAATTTCCGTCCGCGAGAATTGGCCGCACTGACAGCATAGCTGGCAAACTCTGTCATGGCTTTTCAACGCAGTCCGTTATCGTTTTCTCCAGCAACGCCTGTGACACATCGCCTACCAGCTCTGCCTTGCCCAATTGTCTGAGCAGCACAAAGCGCAGCTTGCCAGCCTCCACTTTCTTGTCATGCCCCATGTATTCCAGATACTTTGCGATGCCAAGATCGGGGGAGACAACAGGCAGTTTCGCGCGTTCAAGCAGTGCCCGCACACGCGAAACGTCAGCTGCGCTTAACCAGCCCATGCGCTGCGACAGATCGGCCGCCATCACAGTCCCTGCAGCGACTGCCTCGCCGTGCAGCCATACGCCATAGCCCATCCCTGATTCGATCGCATGGCCAAAGGTGTGGCCGAGATTCAGCAACGCGCGCTCCCCGCTCTCTCGCTCGTCTGCTGCCACCACTTCAGCCTTGTTCTCGCAGCTTTTAAGCACTGCATATTGCAGCGCCTCCTTGTCGCGCGCAAGCAGCCTGTCCATGTTCTGTTCCAGCCAAAAAAGAAAGGGCAGATCGCGGATCAGGCCATACTTGATGATTTCCGCAAGACCTGCCGAAAGCTCGTTGTCAGGCAAGGTGTCCAGCGTTTCGATATCCGCCAGCACCAGTTTAGGCTGGTAAAAAGCGCCTATCATGTTTTTTCCCAGCGGATGGTTGATGCCTGTCTTGCCGCCCACCGAAGAATCCACCTGGGAAAGCAGCGTGGTGGGGACCTGGATGAAAGGCACGCCGCGCAGATACGTTGCTGCTGCAAAACCCGTCATGTCGCCGATCACGCCGCCCCCCAGTGCTATGAGTGGCGTCTTTCTTTCACATCGGTGGGTCAGCAATGCATCGTAGATGAGATTGAGCGTCTCCGTGTTCTTGTATGCCTCGCCATCGGGCAGGATGACAGGGACGCTGTCAACCCCGATCATTTGCAGGGTGCGCTGCAGCTTTTCCAGATACAGCGGCGCCACCGTCGTATTGGTCACGATGGCAGCGCGCTTGCCAGGCAGATGGGCAGATAACAAACCGCCATCCGCCAACAGACCGCTGCCGATATGTATCGGGTAGCTGCGTTCTTTCAGCCCCACTGTCAATGTCTGCATCATGTGTTGTTTTTCCGGTATGTCTCGATTTCACTGGCCAATTTCAACATCAGACCATGCACGCTCTGCCTGCCTGTTGGAATCACGATATCCGCCACCTGCTGGTAGAGCGCGTCTCTCTGGTCAAGCAATTGTGCAAGCCTTGCATGCATATCCGTATTTTGCAGCAGAGGGCGGTTCTTGTCGTTGCGCGTTCTAAGCCATAGGTCATGCACGGTTGCTTTGAGATAAACAACGATACCATTCTGTATCATCAATTTCCTGTTTCTTTCCAAAAGCACAGCACCTCCGCCCGTGGCCAGCACAAGGTCATTCCTGCATAACAGCGACTCCAATACCGCCATCTCGCGCTGGCGGAATCCTGACTCGCCTTCCACATCGAATATGTGCGGTATCGTCACACCCGTGCGCTGCTGGATCTCCTCATCGCTGTCCACGAAATCCTTGTGCAGATGCTTTGCAAGTATCCTGCCCATGGTGGATTTTCCCGACCCCATCATCCCTACCAGAATCAGATTGCCTGACGGAATTTTTCGCGCACTGTCATTTTCTGTTTGCATAGATTGTATACGATTCAATCAAAAGCCCGGACTTGCCGGGCCTTGATTCTGTTCATTTCCTGACAGGAAGTCAGCGCAGGTTCAGGGCATCCTGCATGATTTTGGGTGACAGGAAGACCAGAAGCTCATCCTTGACCGACGAGACTGCCTTGCTTCTGAACAGCGCGCCCAGGATGGGTATGTCCCCCAGCAATGGCACCTTGTTCACGACATTGTCGTCGTTCTGCGTGTATACGCCGCCGATGACCACCGTGCCGCCGTTTTCAACCAGCACCTTGGTGATTACCTTGTTGGTGTTGATCGGAATCGCGCCCGAGATCGCAACACCTGCCGAATCTTTCTTGACCTCGACTGTCATGTCTATGTTGTTGTCCGGCGTGATCTTTGTCTTCACCCCGAGCTTCAGCACAGCATCCTTGAAGGAAACGGTATTGACCACCGTGCCGCCTGCGACGGTGCTGATGATGTAGGGAAGCTCCTGGCCCTGCTCTACAACCGCCCATTCCGAATCGTTATTTTCGCTCACGACGCGTGGACTGGAAATGATCTTGCCGATTTCATCCGACTGCATCGCATTGATCTCGACATTCAATACCTTGGAGGCGGCTGCATTGAACAGCGCGAACTGGAATACACCCGCTTGCGGGTTTCCAACCTGATCAACAGGCAGGTTCACGTTGGTTGTGCTGGGCGTGAATACTGAACCTACGTTTGTTACGCCTTGTACTCCACCCGCACTGGCTGGATTAGCAAGACCCAGACCGCCGATGCCGCCCGCACCGGTCAGCTGCAACCTGGGGCTGTTGCCGCCAGTTGCTCCCGGACCGGCCCCTGTATAGCCAAGCCTCACGCCCAGATTCTGGGCAAACCCGTCGTGTGCCTGAACGACGCGCGCCTCGATCAGCACCTGTTTTGCAGGCACATCGATCTGCTTGATCAGTTTGCGTACGTCATCCAGACGCGACGGCGTATCGTTGACAAACAGGGTGTTGGTCCGACCGTCAGCAATTGCACTGCCGCGCTTTGACAAAATACGCAGCGGCACGCTCTGCTGAGCCGATGTTCCGGGCATGGGTGTTGCTGCCGGCGCACCAGGTGCTGCAATCGAGACGCCATTCAACAGCATGGCGACCGATGATGCGGTCTGATAACCCAGCTGGAAACTTTCCGTATGCAGTTCTTCCAGCTCCGAAACCTCCTGACGCGCTGTCAAATTATTCTTCTCGGATGCAGCCATCTCTGCGGTCGGCGCCACCTGGATCACGTTGCCATTCGCCCGCATGGAAAGTCCGCGGCTTTGCAAAATGATATCCAGCGCCTGATCCCATGGAACATCCTTCAGTCGCAGCGTCAGATTGCCCGTTACGCTGTCGCTGATGACCATATTCTTGTTGGTAAAGTCAGCAATCACGTTCAGCGCTTCGCGCACCGATATGTCCTGGAAATTGAGCGTCAGCTTCTCGCCGGTATAACCCGGCCCCTTGGTCAGCTTGCTTGGGTCCTCGACTACCGGTTTGACTTCAACGATGAATTTTTTGTCAGTCTGGTAGGCTGCATGCTCCCAGTTTCCCTTGGGATCAATCACCATGCGCACATTGCTGCCCTGGGTAAAGGTGTCCACCGATTGCACAGGGGTTGCAAAGTCAACCACATCCAGCTTGCGTTGCAGATTTTTCGGCAGGTTGGCTTTCAGGAAATCCACGATCAGCTTGGTGCCCTGGCGGTGTATGTCTATGCCCACGCCCGAATCGGAAAGATCGACCTGTATACGACCCTCGCCATTTTTCCCGCGATGGAAATCGACGCCGGTCAGCGCGTGTTTTTGCACGCCCGGTGCCGCTTCGGCAAACCTGCTGACCGTCTCGGACTGCTCTGCAGCCTGAGGATGCATCGTGACAAGGACGCTATTGCCTTCCATGCGCGTATCATAGGTCATCATGTGGTCGAGGTTGATGACCAGCCTTGTTCTGGCCCCTGCCTGAACAATATTCGCACTGCGCAAATCGCCGGCAGAAAATTCCTGGGTAGACTTGCCAAGGCCATTTGCCGTATTCTGGAAATCCAGCGCTATGCGTGCAGGGGCATTGACGGTAAATCCCGCAGGCAATGCACCCAGCGGGTTTTCCAGATCGACCTTGAGCACGGTTGTACCCGCCGCAGATTCGCTGACACTCAACGCTGTGATCCTGTTCTGCGTGTCAGCATGGGCCGGCACCATGGCGAAAATCATCAGCAAACCAAGCAGGCGAAGCGCGCCTTTAATGAGTGAATTCCGTCCCAAACCATGTATGGCGCCTGTTTGCTGATTCATCATGTACTGTCTCATTGCTTAACTCCTTCAAGTAATTGCAGACTGTTTTCACGCTTCGACCAGTCTCCTGTGCTGTCTTGCACTTCTTCCTCAATATCGATTTTCGTATCGGTTATCTTGGTGATCAAACCGAAATTCATGCCTATATAGTTTCCGGCCTTGACCGTATGCAGCGTCTTGTCAGGCGCGCGAACAACTGCATGCGCCACCTTGTTTTTGAATACATAACCGACCATTTTCAGGTTTTCCAGCGGAAATGCTTCCAGCGCTTCCTTGGGGCGACTCATGTCCGGCTCATTCTCCCCGCGCTTCCCGGAAGTATTCGAGATGGGCTTACGCGGCTTGAACGGATTCTCCAGATTCGTGCTGTTGTCATACACAAAAGGTTCATACATCTTTACGTTGGGTGGCGGCTCTATCTTTCCGCGCAAGTCCGTACCCGCATTCTTCACGAAATCGTGCAGGTCTGTAAATTCCTCGCCGCCGCAGCCCGCCAGCAGAACGCACGCAAGCGCCAGATAGGTTAGCTTCATTTTTTGGCTCCTGTTGCCTTCGCAGCTCTCTTTTGCGCCGCTATTTCTTCTTCATCCAGATAACGGAATGTCTTGGCAACGGCGTCCATCGTCAGCATCCCCGACTTGTCCGGGGAAATCGCAATGTCATTCAGCGTCACGATGCGAGGCAGCATGGAAACATCACTGGCAAATTTGCCGAGATCGTCGTAATTGCCCGTGACCTTGATCGCGATAGGCTGTTCCGCAAAGGATCCCTTGATCGTTTCAGGGCCAGGACGGAACAGATCGAACTGCAGCCCACGGCCCAAACCTGCCTGATTGATGTCTGTCAGCAACTCGTCCATCTCTGATTTGTTTGGCAACTGCTTTAACAAGGCGCCAAATGATTCCTGCGTTTCAAGCAGCTGTTTCTTGATCAGGTCGAGATTGACCGCAACCTTCTTCTTGGTCAGGAAAGCCTCCTTGAGCGTCTCTTCCTTTTGCTGCGCACCCTTCAGCCTGTTCCACTGGTCCTGCCAGTCCAGCAAGGCGCCTGTCGCCACCACTGCGATGAACATTACTGCAAACGCCAGCAATTTTGCAGGCCAAGGCCATGCACCCGGGGTTTTCGGATTCAGGTTTTTCAGATCATCAAAAGTCATCATGACACCTAATTCCTTCCGGCAGCTGGCTTGCCTGCATCCGCACCAAACGATTTGCGCAACTTGAATGTCAGCGTAAACTCGCTGATCTGCGCGCCATTCACAGTCGTTGCATTGATCACAACCAGGTTCGGAGATTCAAGCCAGGCCGAATCCTGGATGGCTTTCATCAGCGTCGAGACGCGCGCATTGGATTGGGTATAACCGACCAGATTGATGTCGTCCCCGGTCTGTTTGATGGACTTGAGATAAACCCCTTCCGGCAGGATGCGCAACATCTGGTCCATCAGATGCACCACATTCGAACGGTCGCTCTGCAACTTTTCTACCGCATCCTTGCGCTCCAGCAGGATCTTGGTCTGTTCACGCAGCTTCTTGATTTCATCGATCTGCTTGTCGAGTATCGCTATTTCCTTTTCCAAGTAAGCATTGCGCCGATCCTGGTAATCGATTCGGGCGCCGATCGCCATATGCACCAGCCCCCAAACGATCACGCCCAGCAGCACAGCCAATACGCTCAGGGAATAAAACTGGATCTGCCTTGCGCGCCGCTTCTCTTCGCGATGCGGCAACAAATTTATACGTATCATGATGGATCAAACCTCCGCATCGCCAGGCCGCATGCGACAATCAGCGCCGGTGCATCCACCTGCAGTTGCCGACTCTTTATTCTGCTGGAAAGTGTCATCAGCGCAAACGGGTTTGCCACCATCGTGCTTACCTGCGTTCGAGTTGCCACTGCATCGTCCAGTCCCGGCAATACGGAGCTTCCGCCTGCCAGAATAATGAAATCGACTTCATTGTATTGCGAAGAAGTGAAAAAGAATTGCAGAGCGCGGGCGATCTCCATCACCAGACTCTCGCGAAAAGGCGAGAGCACATCGCTCTCGTAGTTGTCCGGCAAACCGCCACTGCGCTTGGCAGCTTCAGCCTGCTCGGCCGACAAGCCAAAGGTATTCTGGATCTGCTGCGTCAATTGATCCCCGCCTATCTGCTGGTCGCGCGTATAGATCGATTTGCCATTTCTCAATACATTGACATTCATCACCGTGGCGCCGATGTCGATCAATGCCACGCATTTGTCTTCGGCATTATCCGGCAGCTGCGCGCGTATCTGCGAAAATGCAGTCTCGGCCGCATAGGGCTCCACATCCACGACCGTCACATTAAGGCCTGCCGCCTGAGCCGCAGCCACCCTGTCCTCCACATTCGCCTTGCGCGAGGCGGCCAGCAACACCTCCACCTCCTCGGGATTGTTGGGCACAGGGCCAAGCACCTGAAAGTCCAGGTTGACCTCGTCCAGTGCAAACGGAATATACTGATTTGCCTCTGACTCGACCTGGTATTCCATGTCTTCATCGCGCATGCCGGCCGGGAGCATGATCTTCTTGGTGATCACGGCCGCAGCCGGCAGTGCCACGCTGATATTCTTTATTTTCGTGCCCAGATGTTTCCATGCCAGCTGCAGCGTTCTCGCCAATGCATCCAGATTATTGATGTTGCCGTCGCTGACTGCATCTTTGGGCAATGCCTCTATCGCATAGCGTTCGATGGTATAACCTGCATTGTTCGGTGACAGGCTAAGCTCAACCAGCTTGACCGATGATGAACTGATATCCACTCCAATGAGAGGTGGCGTTTTAGACTGGATGAAATCCAGCAAAGTATCGAAATTTACTTTTGGCATAGGCCGTTCGGAATACTTCCGTATAAAGTGGATGAAATCCTAACAACAACCGTCATCGCTGTAAAGGCGTTTTTAGGTGTGCATTTATCTCGTATAATCTGCATGACGCGCGAACAATACCATTTTTAATTATTTTTGAGCAACTATTCAATGCCTACACGCCGCTGGCTACTCCCACTCATCATCGTTCTCACCGTGATTCTGCTGCCTTTGTTGCTGTTCGGCATGGCGGTGATACTGGCCTATCCCACGCTGCCATCCCTGGAGGTTTTGACCGACTACCATCCGAAAATGCCGCTGCGCGTCTACAGCGCGGAAGGCACCTTGCTTGGCGAGTTCGGCGAAGAGCGCAGGGCTCTGGTGAAAATAGCCGATGTTCCAGACAACATGAAACACGCGATACTCGCAGCCGAAGACGACCGCTTCTATCAGCATGGCGGCGTGGATTACATGGGCGTGGTGCGCGCAGCACTTTCGGATCTGACAGGCGGCTCAAGCAAGCAGGGGGCCAGCACCATTACCATGCAAGTTGCCAGAAATTTTTTCCTCTCCAAGGAAAAGACTTTCACGCGCAAATTCAATGAAATGCTGCTGGCCTTCAAGATCGAACACTATCTTTCCAAGGATGAAATCCTGCAGCTGTACATCAACCAGATTTATCTGGGCGA
>JAJXWG010000053.1 GCA_021781695.1 Pseudomonadota bacterium | reverse complement strand
ATTTTAGCCGGCATGAGCGCATGCAGTTCGAAAGACACCACAAGCGCAAGGATGGCAGCATCTTCGACGCCGAAATAAGCGCCCTTCCTCTCCTGCTTGGCGGCAAGCCTGTGCTGTTCAACTCATCGAGGGACATCACAGATCGCAAGAAGAAAGACGACGAACTGCTGATCAGCAAAAAACGCCGGGATGAGTTGTTCGAAAATATGAGCAGCGGCGTGGCGGTATATCAGGCTGTACAGGATGGAACGGATTTCATCTTTACCGATTTCAACCGCTCGGCGGAACGCATAAATAATGCAAGACGCGAAGATCTGGTAGGCAGAAAGTTGACAGAGGCTTTCCCGGGCGCCCAAAAAATGGGGCTGCTCGATGCATTCCGCCGCGTCTGGCATAGCGGCAAGGCCGAGCATTTCCCTGTCTCCTTCTACGAGGACGAGCGCTTATCCGGCTGGCGGGATAACTACATCTACAAGATCGACAGCGGCGAGATCGTCGCCATTTTCGACGACGTGACTGAACGCAAGCAGGCTGAAGCATTGATCAAGATGCAGTCCGATGCCTTGAATTCAAGCACCAACGGCGTGGCCATCGCCGATGCCTCCGACCCAAAATTGCCGCTGCTCTATGTAAACACCGCGTTCGAGAATATCACCGGATACACTGCCTCCGAACTCCTGGGTAAAAATTGCCGCTTCCTGCAAGGCGAGGATCGCGATCAGCCCGGAATTGCCGAAATCCGCGCCTGCATCAAGGAAGGCCGAGCCGGAAAGGCTACGCTGCGCAATTACAAGAAGGATGGCACCCTGTTCTGGAACAGGCTGAGTATTTCCCCCATATTCGACAAGACAGGCAGGCTTGTTCAATTCCTAGGTATCGCAAACGACATTACCGAACGCAAGCTTGCAGATGATCATTTGAGGCTGATTTCGAGCGTCTTCGACCATGCTGACGAGGGCATCCTGATCACCGACAAAGACGGAGTGATACTCGAAGCCAATCCCGCCTGTACCCGCATCACCGGATACAGCCGCGAAGAAATGCTGGGCAAGAATCCGCGCATACTGCACTCGGGCAGGCAGGACAGGCAATTCTATGAAACCATGTGGCATGAAGTCACCACGAAAGGTTACTGGTCTGGCGAAGTCTGGAACAAGCGCAAGAATGGCGAAGTCTATCCAGAAAGACTGACCCTGTCAGGCGTGGAAAACGAAGAAGATCAGTTCATCCGTTTCATTGCGCTGTTTTCGGATATTTCAGACATAAAGAGCCATCAGCAGCAACTCGAACACATGGCACACCACGATGCGCTCACCGGCCTGCCCAACCGTACTCTGCTCAATGACCGTTTCGTGATGGCGTTAGCCCAGGTAAAACGTTCCGGAAGGAAGCTTGCCGTGTGCTTCATGGATCTCGACGGTTTCAAGCCGGTCAACGATAATTTCGGCCATAAGGCAGGAGATATACTGCTCGTCGAAGTCGCGCAAAGAATGCTTGCGATTTCCCGCACCACGGACACTGTGGCAAGGCTGGGCGGAGATGAATTCGTGCTGATCTTCACGGACATTTTAGGCAAGGAGGAATGCAAGCAACTGCTTTCGCGCGCCATGGATGCGATAACCAGGCCTTTCAATATCGACGGGCATGAGATTAGGATATCGGCCAGCATCGGCGTGTCTTTCTACCCGGATGACGATGGCGACGGCGACAGCCTGCTGCGCCATGCCGACCAGGCGATGTATGTGGCCAAACAGTCAGGGCGCGGCCGGTTTCATTTTTTCGATGTGTCAACTGGCTGAGTCTGACAGTCCAGGTGATATCGACAATGGAACCAAATTTCGTGGCGCCTGTCTGATGTACAGTTTGATGCATGAACATTAAGATAGGAGATAGAATATGAGCGACAAAAATTTCAAACATGACACAGAGTTCAGATTGGCCTTGGGCTGGCTTGCGGCTGCAGCCGTATCGATTGCCAGCTGGGCTGCTTTCTCTTAAGTGTTATCATAAAGGCCGCTAGCCGGCCTTTATGATTTAAACGGGTTCACATGGACAGCATCCTCCAGCACCTGAAAAAACATGGCGAGTCGCTTGATGCCGAAATCGCCAAAACCGCCGGTCTCCCGCTGGATCTGACGCGCACCTATCTGGAGCAGCTCAGCGCCAACGGCGAAATCATGACCTATCACTCCACCCGCTTTGAAAGCGGCGAAAAGATAGAAGGCATAAGATGCAGGCTGGTCGGTTTCGTTCCCCCTCACGCACCCGGCCGCAAAGCCAAGTAAAAAATGCCCCGCCCAGATTCAGCGTAACTCGCGGGATCATGGCTTATCCCACTGATATCGCTGGATTGATGCGCGGATGCGTCTCTTCACCGAGCAGCCAGAGTGCAGTGCCTGAGACAAACATCGATACAGCAACGAACCAGAATGCAGCATCTACCGTGCCGCTGAAATGCGCGGTGATGCCCAATCCCAACGCACCGATGCCGTAACCCAGGTCTCGCCAAAAACGATATATCCCGATTGCCGAACCACGCCAGTTAGGATGGGAAATGTCGGCGACCGCAGCAGAGAGATTAGGATACAGCAATGCCATGCCAAAACCTGTGACGGCGGCAGACATTAACCACCACGCCATGCCTTCATGCAGCAGCATCATCGCCACTCCCGCACCGCATATCCACATACCCCATACGTTAGGTTTATGGCGTCCGATATGGTCGGAAAGTTTGCCCGTGAAAAATTGCGAGCCACCCCAGACAAATCCGTAAATGCCGACGACCCAGCCGACATTAGGTAAAGAGAGACCGTGCTGATACAGGAACAGGGGATAGAATACCCAGACCAGCGCATCGACGAATTTTTCCACCAGGCCTGCCTGGCTGATCGCAGCCAGTCGTTTGTCGCGCCACGATACCAGCGTGAACACTTCCCAGGTCGACGGTTTGGCGCTGATGTTGATGGGATAGCGCGGCTTCAAACTTGTGGGAGCTGCGCTAGCGTGCTTTGCAGCTTCTGCCCTGGCCCAGGGCAAGGTGTCCTTTACCCACAGCAGCGTAAGTAAAATGGCGAGCAATATCGTTGTCATTCCGAAGATCAGCAGTCCGGTACGCGCACCCAGTGCCGTTGCGAGATAGGCGGTGATGATGCCTGCCAGCGCCAGTCCTACATAACCTGCGAATTCATTCAGCCCGATGATCAGTCCGCGCTGATCGGGGCGGGTGATGTCAAGCTTGGCATTTTGCGTCATCGACCAGGTCAGCCCCTGATTGATGCCGAGCATCACGGTAGCGGCGACGATCCAGCTCCACGAGGGTGCAAAATAAACCAGCAACGGAATGGGCAGCGCCGCAATCCAGCCCAGCAGCAAAACCTTCTTGCGGCCGATGCGTTCAGACAAGCGTCCTGCCACAAAATTGAGCGTACCCTTCACCAGGCCAAAGGCTACCACGAAAGCCGTCAGCAGCATGAAGGAGTTCTTGGGGACGCCGAATTCGGATTCCGACAGCGCCGGCACCACGGTGCGCATCATGCCGATGGTAAAACCCACCAGCATGACTTGCAGCAGTTGGTGCAGGAACTGGTCGAGATTGGCCCGAATGCCGTGTGTCAGATTGTTTTCATGCATCATCAGGCTGCGATGTTAGCGGCGACCATCCTGTCCATCTCGGCTGGGCGCGGCGGTATTTCATGAATGAGGGCTTCAATGAAGGATTTCTTGTCCATCGACAAGGCGCCATTCCAACGCTTCTCGAAACCAATCGTGGAACTCGGTTTTCCGGAAAGTCCTGCACCGCAGACACTGCCTGCCTGATGGCCGGGGAATATCTCGACTTCGTTGGGCAGGCTCAACAATCTGGCATGTATGCTGTCATAGAGTTGCGCCGCCATTTCCTGTTCACGCCCCAGCAGATCCGGTCTGCCTGTGGAACCCACGAACAGCGTGTCGCCGGTGATCACGAACCAGGGCATGTCTCCCCTGCGCATGTCGGTTACCAGCAGGCAGACGCTGTCCGGGGTATGGCCGGGTGTATGCAGTACTTCGACGTTGACGTTGCCCAGGTTGAGCATCTGACCATCCTTCAGCGGCTCAAAATCGAACTTCACCCTGCCTTTGTCGGATTCATGCAGACAATACGGCGCACCGACCATCTGGGCGAGTCTTCTGCCGCCGGAATAGTGGTCTGCATGAACGTGAGTGTCGATGACAAAGTCGATCGAGACGCCGGCTTTTTTCGCTTCCTCGATATACCACTCTTCATCTCCTGCGACTACGTCCACCGCCATGGATTTGCCTTTTGTGCCGCAGCCGAAAAAATAAGATAAAGAAGATTCCTTTGTTTGCAGTTGTTTGAAAAACATCGTGTGCTCCTTGAAATTAAAATACCAGAACCTTGTCCGCCGAAGCGGTCCATTCGGCAAGCTCCGCCAGCGTGCTCTTGTGGGCGCCATCGGCAATATCGTTGTCAGACATGCCGCGCGCCTCCATGCAGGTTCCGCAGATGCCGATTTTCCCGCCATGCCGGAGCACGTTGCCCAGCATCGTTTCGACGTTATAGAAACCTGCCGGCACTTTCTGGTTGCGATGCGCGGCTGATGCTGCATCGCCAATCAGAAATACATGCACTTCGGAGCCTTCCTGCCTGGCAACGGCACCCGCAAGGCGCAGGCCGTTATAGGTGCGCTCGCTGCCGTATGGGCCATCGTTAAGAATGAACAGCGTCTTCATAGCAACCTCCTTTTGTTTATACATTCTAATTATAATTAGAATGATTAAACTACGATTGTTTATTTATGTCAATGTAATTTATACTGACTGCAGAAAGTTCCAATAAAAACAGGATTGATGAAATGAAGAATGCCCGTAATGTCAAAGATATGCTTTATGAGCAGGTGGCCAGGATCGGCCAGGTCTTTTCCAGCCCGAAGCGACTGGAACTGATCGAGTTGCTTTGTCAAAATGAAAAAACGGTGGAGACTTTGGCGCGCGAAACCACCCTCAGCGTGAAGCTTGTCAGCGCGCATTTGCGCGAGTTGCGCATGGCGCATCTGGTCGAGACGGAGCGGCGTGGCAAAAACATCTACTACCGACTGGCTGACAAGTCGGTGGCCGATCTGTGGGTACGGATTCATACGCTGGCCGAAGAGCGCCTGATCGAATTGCAGCTGGCTTTGCAAAAGATAGCTGCGCAGCCGGATGACCTTGTGCCCAGTGACCGGGAAAGCCTGATGAAAGCCGCTCGCAAGGGCGAGATAGTGGTGCTTGATGTCAGGCCCGCCGAGGAATACCTTGCCGCACATCTTCCGTTTGCAAGATCGATACCGCTGGAAGAACTGCGTCAACGACTGTCTGAGCTGCCGAAGGACCGCGCTATTGTTGCTTACTGTCGCGGGCCCTATTGTCTGATGGCGGTGGATGCGGTCGAATTACTCAAACGAGATGGATATACGGCCATTCATCTGCGTGAAGGTGTCGCTGAATGGGCGAGCGAAAACCGATAATTTTTGATCCTGAGTAACAACTCCACCTGCTGCAGAGTGTTAACGTGAAAGGCTGCGATTTTGGGTCCAACAAAAGACTGGCTATCGAAAACCAGGTGATTCAACTTTGAAGTGCAACTTTTGTAATTCGCAGACTCAAGCATAAAACCACTCAATTTTTGCCAAGAGCGTTGCTCTTGCAATCATTGAGTGGCCAGCTGCTTTTTAAGAATTATTCGGCAATCGATGCACCCGCGGCTTCAGGTGCGGGCAACAGCGCCTTCATCGAAAGCTTCATGCGTCCTCTGTCGTCCATCTCCAGGAGCTTCACGCGCACGACCTGCCCCTCCTTGAGATAGTCGCCTACGCTGTTCACGCGCTCATGGGCAATCTGAGAGATGTGCAACAGACCGTCCTTGCCGGGCAGGATGTTGACCAGCGCGCCGAAGTCCAGCAGTTTCACGACAGGGCCTTCATAGATCTTGCCTACTTCCACATCCATTGCAATATCTTCGATGCGCTTCTTGGCCAGCTCGCCTGCCTCGGCATTGACGCTGGAAATGGTAATATTGCCATCGTCATCGATGTCTATCGTCGTGCCAGTCTCTTCGGTCAGCGCGCGTATCACAGCGCCTCCCTTACCGATCACATCGCGAATCTTTTCGGGATTGATCTTCATCTTGATCATGCGCGGCGCAAATTCCGACAACTCGCTGCGCGCACCCGACATGGATGCCTGCATGACGCCGAGTATGTGCATGCGGCCTTCTTTCGCCTGGCTCAACGCAGCCTGCATGATTTCGCGGGTGATGCCGTTGATCTTGATATCCATCTGCAGGGCAGTGATGCCGGATTCGGTGCCGGCAACCTTGAAGTCCATGTCGCCAAGATGATCTTCATCGCCAAGGATATCGGTCAGCACCGCAAAACGGTTTCCTTCCTTGATCAGCCCCATCGCAATACCGGCCACGTGTGCCTTCAAAGGCACACCGGCATCGAGCATGGACAGGCAGCCGCCGCAAACGGACGCCATAGAGCTTGAACCATTCGACTCGGTGATTTCAGACACGATGCGTATCGCGTAGCCGAAATCCTCTTCGCTCGGCAGCACTGCAACCAGCGCGCGCTTGGCCAGACGGCCGTGGCCGATCTCACGGCGCTTTGGGCTGCCAAAGCGACCCGTTTCACCCGTCGCGAACGGCGGAAAATTGTAATGCAGCATGAAGCGATCGGAGTATTCGCCTTGCAGCGCATCAACCTTCTGCGCATCGCGCATGCTGCCCAGGGTTGCGACCACGATGGCCTGTGTCTCGCCGCGCGTAAACAGCGCGGAACCATGCGTGCGAGGCAACACGCCATTGCGTATGGTGATCTGACGCACGGTGCGCGTATCGCGGCCGTCGATGCGCGGCTCGCCGCTCAGGATTTGTCCCCGCACAATCTTGGCTTCTAGCGCACCGAACAATTCATTGACATGATTTTTTTCGATCTCGGTGGGCACTGCTGCCATCACCTTCGCATGAATCGCAGAAACCGCATCGGTGCGCTCCTGCTTGGAACGTATCGCATAGGCAGCTTTCAGGTCCGCTTCGGCAATGTCTGCGATCTGTGCGATAAGCGCTTCATTCCTAGACGGCGCCACCCAGTCCCATGCAGGTTTGCCCACTGCGTCCGCCATCTCATTGATCGCCGCAATCACCACCTGGAACTGTTCATGACCGAACATCACCGCGCCCAGCATCACTTCTTCCGACAGCTGCTGCGCTTCGGATTCGACCATGAGCACTGCGCGCTCCGTGCCTGCGACAACCAGATCCATCTGCGAAGTCAAAAGCTCGGTCCCCGTCGGGTTGAGCAGATATTCGCCGTTGCAATAACCCACGCGTGCAGCGCCTATCGGACCGTCGAAAGGAATGCCGGAGATCGCAAGAGCCGCTGATGCGCCTATCATCGAAGGGATATCGGAATCGATTTCATTGTCCGACGACATGACGGTTGCGATGATTTGCACTTCGTTGTAAAAACTTTCCGGAAACAACGGGCGCAACGGACGGTCGATCAGGCGCGAAGTCAGGATTTCCTTTTCGCTGGCGCGTCCTTCGCGCTTGAAGAAACTGCCCGGGATCTTGCCTGCAGCGTAAGTCTTTTCCTGATAATCCACGGTCAGCGGGAAGAAGTCCTGCTCTGGTTTAGCATCCTTGCGGCCGACCACAGTGACGAGCACCACGGTGTCATCCATGCTGACCATCACCGCACCGCTTGCCTGACGGGCAATCTCTCCGGTTTCAAGGGTCAGCTGATGTTTACCGAACGCGATTGTTTTTTTGTAATGACTCAAGATAGACCTCTTTAGCAGGCGTGACGCGCCATCAAATTAAACGGGACAAAAGACACGGGCCGCATCCGCGACCCGCTTTGATTACTTGCGAATTTCCAGGCGTTTGATCAGACTCTGGTAGCTCGCCTCGTTCTTTCTTTTCAGATAGTCAAGCAGCTTGCGGCGACGGCTGACCAGCCTTAAGAGGCCGCGACGGGAATGGTGGTCCTTGACATTATCCTTGAAGTGATCTGTCAGATAGGCGATGCGTGCAGTGATCAGAGCGATCTGAACTTCCGGGGAGCCCGTGTCAGCGACAGCACGTTGATATTCGGTTACGATTTGCGCTTTTTGCGCGGCGGTGATTGCCATTGGTTATGCTCTCCTAAAAAAAGTGACGTATTGTACTCTTGAATGCAGTGGTTACTCAACCACTTCCGTGAATTCCGTGCCAGATGCCTGCCTTGCCACCGAAGACAGCAGGCGATCAGGGGCAATGCGGCGCCCCTCTTGCAATCCCACACCTGCAAAGCCATTCGGCCCGTATATAGCCAGTTTTCCATCGGGCAGCCCGGTATCCATCCCCAGTCGCTGCCCCTGTGCCAGCCGCCTGATCTCTTTTGCATCGAGGTTAAGCTTGGGCATGTCCGGCATCAGACAAGACAAAGGCAACACACATGCCTCGCGCTCAGCATCAGTCATCGCTGTCAATGCCGGAAAATCATAGGCATCCGAAAGTTTGAAATACGCGATCGCCGTGCGGCGCAGTGCGACCAGATGCGCGCCGCACCCCAATGCACGACCGATATCTTCGGCCAGCGTGCGCACATAGGTGCCCTTGCTGCAACGCACCGAAATGTCCATTTCATTGCCGGACCAGCGGTTAACAGCCAGCTCGTGTATCACAACACGGCGCAGCTGGCGCTCTATGGTAATTCCCTTGCGTATGTATTCGTACAGCGGTTTGCCCTGAAATTTAAGCGCACTGTGCATGGGCGGAAGCTGCTCGATTTCACCGAGAAACTGTGTCAAAACGCGATCAAGGTCGGACTGTGCAAAATCCACAGCCAACTCCGACGTGATCTCGCCTTCTGCATCGCCTGTCGTCGTCGTCTGCCCAAGACGCAAGGTCGCATCATAGGACTTGTCCGCATCCAGAAGTTCATTTGAAAACTTGGTCGCCTCGCCGAAACAGACAGGCAGCAAACCCGTGGCCATCGGGTCCAGCGTGCCG
>JAJXWG010000052.1 GCA_021781695.1 Pseudomonadota bacterium | reverse complement strand
AAACAGGCATAGGGTTTTCACCGTTCAGCCAACTTTGTGCGCATCATCATGGACATCTCATCCGTCTCAGCGCCATCAAGCCTTGACACCGTTTCCGCGATCGGTGCGCAGCATGCTGTCTTTCCGCCCGCTGCGCCTTCAGGCACCGACACAGTGAACATTTCTGCTGCCGGAAAACTGCTTTCAGCCTCCACCTTGTTCGATGCCGTCTCAGCAACAAGCCCGCCTGACTTTGCAACGGTTGCAGTCGCGACCCAATACTTTGTGGACGCATTCAACAATTTCCTGCAAAGCGACAGCCTGCAAAGCACAACTGGCGGCGCTCTGAACAGTTCGTTCATGCAAGTGCTGAATGCGGGCACAAACGCCTTCAGTCTTTCCGCGACAGGCTTTTCCATGGCGACAGGCCAGATCACCGTGAACTACAATGCGCTGCAGGCCGCATTTACTGCCAATCCGGCAGGAACAGTCTCCCAGCTGGCACAGGCAACACTGTCGATAGGGCAGCTTGCGGCGCAATTCACAACGCTTGCCGCCCAGCTCAACAGCCTGTCGCAGCTTGCATCAAGCCCTGCCGGCACGCCAGCTCAAGCCACCACGACTGCTACTGCCGCTGCAACGACTGTGATCACTGCTGCGCCGACTGTGACTGCTCTACCGGCCGCGACTACTGCTGCAACGACTGCTGCAACGACTGCTGTACCGACTGCTGTACCGACTGCTGCGACTGCCGCTACAACGACTGCGACTGCCGCCACGACACTGCCAGGCAATGTAGCAAATCCCGTTTCACCCACGGTCAATTCAGCCGATCCTGCCGTCGCGGCAGCCATTGCCTCATACCGCATGACTGATGGATCTTTCGACATAGCAAAGCCGCATGACAAGGGGCCAGCGCCAAAAACACCGGGTTACAGCGAAATCACATCCATAGCGTCTATCCTGCCTGTCATGCTGAACTTGCACGCATAGACAACAGCCCTCCGGCCTTGAAAAGCCTGCTTATAAAGCATCCTGAATTTTCTTGAACAGCGCTTGATCCGCGGCCGATAACACAAAAAATTCCGGATTGTGCAGGTCAGCCTTGTTATAGGCGAGCTCCACTCCATGCTGGTCGCATACCCTGCCCCCCGCCTGCCTCACCACCGCATGCGCTGCCGCAGTATCCCATTCCATGGTGGGCCCAAGTCTCGGGTACAGATGGGCCTCGCCTTCTGCTACCAGACACAATTTGAGAGAACTGCCCATGCTGATGCACTGATGCTCGCCCAGTTTATCGAGCAGCGCATCAATTCTTGCATCGCTGTGCGAACGACTGGCGACTACCTTGACTGGCTCTCCCGGCATGCAGTCCTTGACGTGTATCGCTTGCACCTCATTGCCACGCCTGACAAATGCCCCAACGCCTCGCGCCGCAAAATAACAAACGTCAAGGACGGGCGCATAAACCACACCCAGCACAGGCTCACCATTTTCGACGAGTGCGATGTTGACGGTGAATTCACCGTTGCGCCTGATAAATTCCTTCGTGCCATCCAATGGATCCACCAGCCAGAAACTCTGCCAACTGCTGCGTTCAGCATAGTCTATCGCAGCCGACTCCTCCGAGAGCACAGGCCAAAGCGCAAGCTCAACCAACCCCTTGCCGATCAACCGGTCTGAAGCCAGATCCGCCTGTGTCAACGGGGAACTGTCCGCCTTCGTTGTTACACTCATCGCAGGACCGGCATAAATTTCCATGATGGCACTTCCTGCATTTTGGGCAATATCAACAATTCTTGGAAGCAGGCTTTCAAACATTTGCAGGTACCGTGCATAGGATCATCGTCGTGACAGGATTCTATCAGCTTCCCGGCACCCAAGATGCGGGATATTATGGATCATGGAACTCTGCATGACCTGTTACAGTCAAACTTGCATTGGCCTTACAGCAACACCTTGGGCTTACATCCCTTGGCAATCTCAACAGAAAGGGAGCATCATGAAAAAATTATCGGCCATAATGCTCGCGCTGCTATCCATCACACCGGCTTACGCTGACCATGGCGGAGGACATGGCGGGGGTGGCGGAGGGCACGGCAGAGGAGGCGGGTGGCACGGCGGCGGAGGCGGATGGCGAGGCAGAGGTGTCGGGTGGCACGACCATGGCTGGGGAGGGGGTTGGGGAGGAGGCTGGGTTGGCCCCGCGCTGATAGGCGGCGTGATAGGCTACGATCTGGCCTACCCCTATCGTTATCCATACCCCTATCCTTACGCATATCCTTACCCGGTATATCAACAAACCTATCCGGTCTATACCGAGCCCACACCAGTCCAGCCTGCTGCACCGGTCTGGTATTACTGCGATTCAGCAAAAGGATATTATCCTTATGTGCCGAGTTGCCCAGAAGCATGGCGGCCAGTGCCTTCCCAACCGCCGCCTCAATGACCTGCCGCTTAAAACAATCAGCCGGCAATGCCGGCTGATTGTTTTCCTTCTGTACTATTTCAATCTTGACCAGATCTGCTTCTTGACCACATAAAGCAGGCCGGACAGCACAATCAGATAGCCGATGACATAGTAGCCCAGCCTTGTGCGGTCTGTTGTATGAGGATCGGCAGCCCAGGTGAGAAACGACGTGATGCTCTTGGCCGTGTTCTGCATTTCGGTGCGCTGAGCAGCACCGGCAACCGAACTGATGCCCAGCGGGTCGGGCATCTTGGTCTCGGGAAAGATGTGGTTGCCTGTCGTGCCGTCCGGCTTCAGATAGTAGCCTATCAGATAGGAATACATATAGTTAGGTCCGCCATCGCGCGCTTGGGCCATCAGACTCAGATCTGGCGGCACCCTGGCAAATGTCGCCATCGCATCGGCATCAGACATCTGCGCGATCAGCGGCGTATCGACAGACGCTTCTCCCCGCCACCCATCCACTTTTGCCTTGTCTATGCCGAGACTGAGCAGATCACTATATTTGACGTATTTCATCGTATGGCAGGTATGGCAGTTATTCATCCAGTCTTCGGCACCCCGTGCCAGCGCCGGCTTGTCGGTCGCGACCTGTATATTCTCCAGTTTAGCTTCCTCTGCAAAGGCTGATATGCTAAGACAGCCCAGCAACATTATTTTCAGCAACGTACTCATACCAGGTCTCCCTTGCGACGACGATGTTCTTGTGTACGATTTTCCAGATCGCGTTTCTCACGCTCCATCAATTCCATGATTCCTGCAGGCAAGCCGCGTTTGATCAGCCAGCGCTCCTCAATTTTCGAGACAAACGGCACGACAAAGAACGAGGCAAAATAGCAAAGAGTGGCCACTTGTCCGACGACGACAATGCTCGGATTGGTCGGGGGCTTATAGCCGACATATCCCAAAACCAGCATATCCAGCAAAAACAGATAGAACTGAATTCTATAGATAGGGCGGTAACGTGCCCCACCGGGAATGCGCGAGCGGTCGAGAAAGGGCATGAAGGCAAACATCATCACCGACAAAGCCATCGCCACCACGCCGCCAAACATGTTGGGCACCGAACGCAGGATCGCGTAAAAAGGCAGGAAGTACCATTCGGGAACAATGTGGCTTGGCGTCACCATGGGGTTGGCCGGAATATTGTTGGCCGGTTCGATCAGGCTGTTGGGCATGAAAAACACAAACACGCTGTAGACGATCAGAAAGATGCCCAGTCCATACAGATCCTTGGCTGTGAAATAAGGATGAAAGGGAATGTTGTCCTTGTCCTTGAGATCAATACCGCTCGGGTTGCTGCTCTTGACGGTATGCAGCGCGACAAGATGAACTATCACAGCGCCAATGATCAGAAACGGGAACAGATAATGCAGCGAGAAGAAACGCGTCAGCGTATCGTCGCCTACCGAATAATCCCCACGCAACCAAATCACGACATTCTCACCGATGAACGGTGTGACCTTGAACAGATTGGTGATGACCGTAGCCCCCCAGAATGACATCTGCCCCCACGGCAGCAGATAACCCATGAACGCTGTTGCCATCAGCATCAGCAGCAACCCTTGCCCAGTCCACCACAGCAATTCGCGCGGGGCACGGAATGAACCGTAGTAAAGCGTGCGCGCCATGTGCACAAAGATCACAAAGAAAAACGCCGATGCGCCGGTGGCATGCATGTAACGCAGCAGCCAGCCGTAATTCACTTCGCGCATGATGTGCTGGATGGAATCGAATGCAAGCGTTGAGTCGGCCTTGTAATGCATCGCCAGAAAAATGCCGGTAGCAACCTGCAGCACCAGCACGATGCCAGCCAGAAAACCGAAGTTCCACCAGTAACTGAGGTTGCGCGGGGTGGGATAATCCGTCAATTCGTGCTTGACGAAGCTGGTCAGGGGAAAGCGTTTGTCTATCCAATTGATGATGGGTCCGGACATGATATTCTCCTAGGCTTTGCCGATAATGATCTTGTTTGCTGTCTCAAAGTGATAGGGCGGCACTGCAAGATTCTTGGGTGCCGGACCACGCACCACGCGGCCGCTGTCATCATACTGACTGCCATGGCAATGGCAGGTCCAGCCCGGCCCTTCCTTGGTGGGCACACAGCCCATATGCGTGCAGACACCGATCACAACCAGCCATTCAGGCTTGATGACCCGTTTGGCATCCGGCTCGGGATCGATCACGCCGTTGGAAGCCTGCGCTGCCGCGATATCCTCAGGCGTGCGATGCAGAACAAATACCGGCTGTCCCTCCCAGGCGACCGTATGCACTCCGCCAGGCGGAATATTAGAAAGGTCGACTTCGGTCTCGGCCTTGGCCAGCACATCTGAAGTCGGGTTCATGCTTGCGACAAAAGGAACACAGGCTGCCGCAACCCCGGCTCCCCCCACCACTGAAGTCAACTTGATCAAAAAATTTCGACGGTTTCCTTCGCCTTTTACGTCATCTTCCATCTTGACTCCTCCTGTATTAATACTTATCGAACATGGCGGGTATCTTACGCTGACACAGCAAGGCTTCACAACAAATTTTATGTGGATTCATCATGAGTGTTATGAAATGCAGAAAATGCACGAAAACGAACTAGCTCGCAGGTAGCACAATGACAGGCTGTCTATAACCTGTTCGGGGGAGTGGTTTTTTTGTCTTTACGAAACCCGCCGGCTTTCAAGTCCCATGAAAGCCGGCGGGTTTTTACAAAAATCAGGTGCTCTGCACGACGATCTTGGGGAACACCGCGCTATGATCCTGAGCCATGTCGGCAACTTTGACCGCGATACGGCGCGCAATCTGTTTATAGACCCTGGCGATATTGCCGTCAGGATCAGCGACCACGGTGGGCGTTCCAGAATCCGCCTGCTCGCGGATGCGGATGTCCAGCGGCAAGCCACCCAGAAATTCCGTGTCGTAGTCGGCACACATCTTCTCGCCTCCGCCTGCACCGAATATATGCTCTTCATGACCACACTTGCTGCAGATATGCGTGCTCATGTTTTCGACGATGCCGACGATCTTGATGCCGACCTTCTCGAACATCTTGAGTCCCTTGCGCGCATCCAGGAGCGCGATGTCCTGTGGCGTGGTCACGATCACAGCGCCTGTCACCGGCACATTCTGCGCCAGAGACAACTGGATATCCCCGGTGCCAGGCGGCAGATCCACCACCAGGTAATCCAGGTTGTCCCATTTGGTCTGATGGAGCAGTTGATCCAGCGCCTGCGTGACCATGGGACCGCGCCAGATCATCGGCTGGTCTGCATCGACCAGAAAGCCGATGGACATCGCCTGCAGGCCATGGCTCATCATGGGCAGCAGGCTCTTGCCGTCATCCGATTCAGGCTGACCCGAGATGCCCAGCATCGTGGGTTGAGAAGGCCCGTATATATCGGCATCCAGCACGCCGACGCGCGCACCCTCTGCTGCCAGCGCCAGAGCCAGATTCACTGCCGTCGTGCTCTTGCCCACACCGCCCTTGCCGCTGGCCACTGCGATGATGTTTTTCACTCCTTCGACCAGCTTCACGCCGCGCTGCACCGCATGCGGCACGACTTTGCTCGACACATTGACGCTCACCTTGCCCACGCCGGGCAAGCTCGACTTGAGATGCGCTTCGATCATCTCCTTGATTTCATTCCATACGCTTTTGGCGGGATAACCCAACAGGATCTCCAGCGATACATCGCTGCCCGAAACCTTGATGTTCTTCACGGACTTTCCGCTGACAAAATCCTTTCTGGTATTCGGATCGATCAAGGTCTTCAACGCATTTTGCACTTCAGTTTCATTCAAACTCATACTGGCTCCCGGAATCAGATAAAAATCTTCAGACTGGTATTATAAATTATCTCGACTTTATTTGTCGGGTATTTTTTCCGCGAAATCCGCCTGCTGCACAGTCCGTCATGCAGTTCATCGGCCCTTGTAACTCATGTTTGCCAGGCGAATTATCTGCGAATAAGGAAAATCCGTTAGATCGCCAAATTTCTGTTGCGCGCTATTTAACAGCTCGTGGATATCGCTCACTTCATCATGCTCATCGATCAGGAACTGCAACCCTTTCATGCCGCCGCATTGCATGCGCATTTCCTGCGCATGCGGCAAGGGCCCGTCGATATTCAGCTTGCCCAATGCAAAAGTGAAATTGTGCCGCAGCAAATCTCTGAGCGCGATGCAGCGTGCATGCGCCCCATCACTCCCACACACGACAATCTCGCGCTCTGCAATGTTATGTTTGAAGGACTTCGAACAGCCTGCACATCGCGTCAATATGGATTTGGCAAACGGACAGGCACGTTCGTGCAATTCGGCCAACCGCTGACGGAAAGCGGTCTCATCCATGTCAGTCAATCATCACCCAGCTCAGGCGGTCTTTCGCGCACTTCATTGAGCAGGTCTTCTGCCTTGAGCTCCGTTTCCGCATGGATCATCTTGATGATTGCGGCTGAACCGGCGTCCTGCTCTGCGCGCAACTGCTTGACCCTTGCGGATGCCTCGCGATAGGTTTCATGCTGTTCCAGATTTTTCAGGAGCCGGACAGGTTGCTCTGTGATGCGATAAATAAAATAGGGCATGGCAGTCGATTGGTTGTAATGCGCTAAGCCTACGCGCCGGGTCGTTTCAGAAAAGTGATGACATTGGAATTCGGTGCATTCTTACTGCTGCAGCTGCCCTCGCCCAGCCCGGAAATCTGCTCAGCCTCATGCAACAGATTCACCACATCCACATAATGCTTCTGCTTGACCATCATCAGCGCAGTGTAACCGCCTTCATTCTTTGCAAGCACGTCGGCGCCGGCTTTAAGCAACGTTTCGACGACCGCAGTCTCGCCATAACCTGCCGCCAGCATCAGGGGGCGCACACCATAGCTGATCGCAGCCTCGATATTCGCCCCGGAATCAATCAGCGCTTGAACCACATCGGCAAATCCGCGCTTCTGCTCCGCGTTATACACGGCGCGGCTGATCGCAGACCAGCCGCGCTCGTCTTTGGCATTCACATCGGCACCGGCCTCGATGAGCGATTTCACCATCGCAAGATTGCCCGCATACGCCGCCAGCATCAACAGCGTAGCGCCTTCTTCGTCGCGAGCATTCACATCCGCCCCGGACTGCAACAGCCGCAAGACTTCAGCGACATCACCCGCCTTGACGAATTCAACCGATTGTTCGCGCATCATGATTCCTTTCTGGCCCGTTAGACTATTTTTGTACCGCGTTTTGCAATGCCAGACGTATGGCTTCTGGCGTCTTCATGATGTTCATGAAGCTGTTCTTGCCCATCATGTGCAGGTCGGGAAAGTCCATCGCGATGCGGAAACGCGCATAAAGCGCATACACCTTGTTGCCCGACACCAGTACTTCATAAGGCAAGTATGCGGTCGACTTAATGGGCTGGAAGTCGATCTCGTTCATGACGTACTGATCGTCCATGAACTTGTTCGCGCCCGTTCCTTTCATCGACACACCAAATACCGTTTCTTCCTTGCCCGGGATATCGACGCGGTAGACCTTGGATACACCGCCCTTGCCTGCACTAAGCTTGCTGTCAACCGACTGAACTGCCTCCGCATAACTGCCGTATGTCGCAAGGAGGCTGGGCTCGTTGAAATATTCCATGCCTATCATGTAATGGTAATTGCGTGCCTTCCTTGCCGTCATGCCTCTGGCCGAACCAAAATCCTCTTCCTTGCCCAATGCCTTGGAAAGCTCGGCCGCCACATTGCTAAGATCACCCTTCATCCGGTACATGTTCGCCATGTACACTGGATTGGTGTAGCTGACCTGGATTTCCTTGTCCACTCCGGTGATTGCGACACGCTGTATTGCGCCATAGCCGCCGTTGTCGGACGCCGCCGCATTTTTCTTCAGTTCGTTGTTGGTGACGATGATGATCTCGGCATTCGGATAAGGAGAATATTGGCCGACTACCGTGAACCCGCCCTTAACCAATGCAGACTTTGCCTCGGCAGATTTTTCGGCAACCGTGCCCTGGCCTTTTGAGGCCAATACAAAAGGTTTGAGCAAATCGTCCCCAGCCTGCGCTCCCGCCGCAACCAACATCAGACATGCAGATACCAACAAATTCTTAATACTCATCATCTCCCCCTTACGTATTGTTGAATTTCAAAATTTTCTACAACCCAATACCCACTTCTGCCCTGCCCCCTCAATACTGAACAGCACAACAGACCCAAAAAACAAATCCATGACGGATATCAGACTAGTCCTTGATCTTGTTATGCGACCCATCACAATACGGTTTTTTTGCTGTTGCCTTGCAACCGCACAGCCACACCTTGGCTTTTTCAGCCAGCGTGAATTTTTCCGGAACGAACTGACTGCCTTTGTGAGACCCGTCACAGAATGGCTGAGATTTTGATTTTCCGCAAGAACACCACCAGTAATCACCGGCTTCCAACTCCAGCGCATAAGGCGCGCGCTGGGCACACACAGGCTTATCCATCCATTCCTCCATTTAAGTGATTAAACTACTCGCAACACGCGTCCTTGGCAAACCCAGCTTCAGAAAAAACCGTTCAGCAATCACCCTTGCAGCTTCGGGACCTGCAAGATAGACATCACCTTGCATCAATCCGGCCTCCTCCCCCGCAATGATATCCAATTGCCTCTCCAGGCTTTCTTTCCGCCTGTCCGTCATCGCACGCAAATCAAAACCTGCGATATGTTCCGCATAATGAAAATTATCC
>JAJXWG010000051.1 GCA_021781695.1 Pseudomonadota bacterium | reverse complement strand
GGAAACGCTGAATAATTCGCCACGCAAGAAAACCCAGCGTGCAGTTTTTTGGATTTTTGGGTGAAATCTGGCATTTTCGGCCTGAATCTCGGTATTTTTTGCATTATTTTCCCCTATTTTCGTTTTCAGGGCGCAACTTGGCTATCAGCGCCGATTAACCACCGGCGTGCCAGCAGCAAATTGGCAAAACCGAACAGCGAGAATAACTGCGCAGTATTCTTGGCCAAGCCTTTGTAGCGCGCCTTGCGGTGTTGAAACAAGTTCTTCACGACATGGAACGGATGCTCAACCTTAGCGCGAATGCTGGCCTTGGCATGTTCAAGTTTTTCCATCAGTTCGCCTATCGCTGACTTGTCCAGCGCTTTGCGTTTGGCGGGACGCACCGCAATATGCCAGTTCACTGGCAATTCAAGATTCTCTTCCCGCTTCTCAACGCCCTGATAACCCGCATCGCCAAACACATCCGTTTCATCTCCGTGCAGCAATGCCTGCGCCTGAGTGACGTCATGCACATTTGCTGCTGTGCCGACGAGGGTGTGAACCAGTCCGGACTGCGCATCAACACCAATGTGAGCCTTCATGCCGAAATGCCACTGGTTGCCTTTTTTGGACTGATGCATCTCGGCATCCCGTTTGCCTTCCTTGTTCTTGGTGGAGGGCGGTGCAGCAATCAATGTGGCATCAACAATCGTTCCTTCACGAAGAAATAGCCCCTTTTCAGCCAGATGGGCATTGATCGCATTGAAAATAGACTCAGTCAGTTGATGCGCTTCCAGCAGATGACGAAATTTAAGCAAGGTCGTTGCATCCGGGGCGGCTTCACGGTTCAGGTCAATGCCAACGAAGCGGCGAATGGCTTGGCTGTCGTAAAGTGCGTCTTCGGTTGCTTCATCTGAAAGACCGAAGCATTGCTGCGCCACATACATGCGCAGTATCCGCTCCAGGCCAACCGGAGGACGCCCGCGCCCGCCACTGCTCGGATAATGCGGGGCAATGACACTCGTCAGCGATGACCACGGTGTGACCGACTCAATCTCGGCCAGAAAACGATCGCGCCGTGTCACACGCTTCTTTGCCGCATATTCCAGTTCAGAAAAACTCGCTTGCATCGCCTTATTCTCAATAAATCAAATGGATACAATTTTATCAGATTTTAACCGCTCAAGGCGGTACATCAGAATAAATCAGCGTTTCCCTAGCACGCTGGTCGTGCATCACGATGCGTGAGACGAACGCGATTGCAAGCAGATTGGCCGCAATCGCAACATAGCCTACCTTGTCGTAGCCTATGAGCTGGCCCGTTGAACTTTGCGCGGTGATGAGTCCTGCCAGCATCGCGGCCAGGCCGCTTGCCAGTTGCTGCATCGCCGCGTTGAGCGACATAAATGTGCCCCTGAGCCTGGGAACAGCGGCAGAAGTGATGATGGCCATCGCCGGTATCATGCGCCCCGAGACCAGTACGAAGAACGCGGTGGTGCAGGATACCCAGAGCCACAACGGCGCGATGCCGATGTGGGTGATGGCAAACAGCGGCAGAATGGCAAAGAGCGCCAGGATGCGGTAGATCTTCATCTTGCCCTTCGCATCCGCGATGCGCCCGATGCGGCGGGAGGTGAACAGCGTGGCCGCTCCCCCTGCGAGATACACATAGGGGATGTCGTTGAGGGAAATGCCGACATCGGATACCGCATAGACGGTGATGTAGGGGATCACCGTGAATCCCGAGAACAGCAGCAGCATCGTGAAGGCCAGCGCGCGCAGATGGTTTGCGTCTCCCAGCACCTCGAACATTGCGGAAAAGGGATGGGTGCGCGCTTGTGCGCTTAGATGATGCCTGACGTCAGGCAGAGAGCGCGCTGCGATGAAAAGAAAAAGCGCGGTGATGCATGCGATTAATATGAAGGGCGCGCGCCACTGGAAATGGTTGGCGAGCCAGAGCGACAAGGGCACGCCTGCCACCGTGGAAAGCGAGAACGCTGCGGAGATGATGCCGCTTGCGGTGGCGCGCCGCTCGAAAGGGATCAGATCGCCTACCAGCGTCTGCACCATCGCGCCCATGATGCCGCCGAATGCGCCTGCCATCCCGCGCGCGATCAGCAGCGCGATATAGCTGGGCGCCAGTCCGCATGCAAGCGTTGCCAAGCCGAACAGCAGAAAGATGGAGAGCAGGAGACGTTTGCGCTCGAACTTGTCGACGAAGGTGGAGGCGAGCAATCCCGAAAGCGCTGCGCTGAAGCTGTAGGATGCGACCAGGAAGCCGAACTGGTGCGTGCTGATGCCGAATTCGCGCATCAGGATCGGGCCCAGCGGCATCATGATCATGAAGTCCAGGATGTGCGAAAACTGTATGCCCGAGAGGGTCAGCAGCAGATAGCGTTCGCGTTTCGGATTGAGGGCGGGATGCATGGCGGCCATGATTTTTCGAGCTTCCATTCTAACAGCTCTGGCCCGCCGAGCGGATGGTGGTAAAATCTGCGCCGAACCTTCATGCCATTTCATCATGCCTGCACCCGCTTTTGTCCATCTCCGCCTGCACAGCGAGTATTCCATCACCGACGGGATGCTGCGCATCGACAAGGCGGTGGAGGCTGCAAAAAAGGACGGGATGCCTGCACTTGCGCTGACCGATCTGTCGAACTTTTCGGGCCTCGTGAAATTCTACAAGGAAGCGCGCGGCAAGGGGATCAAGCCGATCGCCGGCGCGGATGTGTATATCACCAATGAGGCGGACCGGGACAGGCCGCACAGGCTGCTGCTGCTTTGCCAGTCGGCAGATGGTTATCTGCGCCTTTGCAGGCTGCTTTCGCGCGCCTATCTCTCCAATCAGCACCACGGCCGGCCGGAACTGCGCCGTGCATGGTTCAACGATGAAGGCACGGAAGGGCTGATCGCGCTCTCCGGCGCGCACCTTGGCGATATTGGCAGCGCGCTGATAGCGGGCAATGCGGCGCAGGCGCGTCAGCTTGCGAAAGATTGGACAGAGCTTTTCAGCAACCGTTTCTACATCGAGGTGCAGCGCGCCGGCTTTGCAGAAGAAGAGGCGTACATACAGGCCGTGCTGCCGCTGGCGGCGGAATTTGACCTGCCCGTCGTTGCAACCCATCCCGTGCAGTTTCAAAGTCGGGACGATTTCATGGCGCACGAGGCGAGGGTGTGCATCGCTGGCGGCTATGTGATCAACGACAAGCGCCGCGAGCGCAACTTCAGGGAAGGAGAGTACTTCAGGACACAGCAGGAGATGAGCGAACTGTTCGCGGATCTGCCAGAGGCGCTATTGAATAGCGTCGAGATCGCCAGGCGCTGCAATCTCGAACTGGTGCTGGGCAAGCCGCGCCTGCCGGATTTCCCGACGCCCGATGGCATGAGCCTGGACGATTATCTGCTTTCGGAGTCCGAGCGCGGGCTGGAGCAGCGCATGGCGCAGCTTTATCCGGATGAGGCGGAGCGCACATCGCGCCTCCCGCAATACAGGGAGCGCCTGATTTTCGAGATACAGACCATTGTGAAGATGGGCTTCCCGGGCTACTTCCTGATCGTCGCGGACTTCATACGCTGGGCCAAGGCCTACCGCTCCGAGGATTTTCCGAACGGCATACCTGTGGGACCCGGACGCGGTTCGGGTGCCGGGTCACTCGTCGCCTATTGCCTTTTGATCACCGACCTCGATCCCTTGCGCTACGAGCTGCTGTTCGAGCGGTTCCTGAATCCGGAGCGCGTGTCCATGCCGGACTTCGACGTGGACTTCTGTCAGGACGGACGCGAGCTCGTGATCGACTACGTGAAGAACAAGTATGGCGCCGCATGCGTGTCGCAGATCGCGACCTTTGGCACCATGGCCTCCAAGGCGGTGATACGCGACGTGGGTCGCGTGATGGAATTCCCGTATGGTCTGTGCGACAGGCTTTCCAAGCTGATTCCACTGGAGGGCGTGAAGCCTGTCTCGCTCGCGAAGGCGCGAGAGATGGAGCCGGAAATCAATGCGATCGCGGAGAGCGAGGAAGGTGTTCCGGAACTGCTGGAGCTGGCTGCGAGGCTGGAGGACCTGACGCGCAACATCGGCATGCATGCAGGCGGCGTGGTGATCGCGCCCGGGAAGTTGAGCGACTTCTGTCCGGTGTACTGTTCGGATGGCGGGGGCAGCGTGGTGAGCCAGTTCGACAAGGACGACGTCGAGGCGATAGGTCTCGTGAAGTTCGACTTTCTCGGTCTGCGCACGCTGACCATCATAGACTGGGCGGTGCGGCATATCAAAGGCATGAGGATTGAGGATACAGGATCGAGTGGTGCTTCGGCGGCGGGGGGTGACACACCTCGATCCTCAATCCTCGATCCTCAATCCTTCTTCATTGAGAACATCCCGCTTAACGACAGGGAGACCTACGACAAAATATTCAAGACCGCGAACACCACAGCCGTGTTCCAGTTCGAATCGCGCGGGATGAAGGATACGCTGGTGAAGGCGAAACCGGATTGCCTGGAAGACCTGATCGCGCTGAATGCGCTCTACCGTCCGGGCCCGATGGACTTCATTCCGGACTACATCAATCGCAAGCACGGGCGAGAGCAGGTGATACTTCCGCATCCTATGCTCGAGAAGGTGGTCGGCAGCACCTACGGCATCATGGTGTACCAGGAGCAGGTGATGCAGGCAGCCCAGGTGGTGGCGGGCTATACGCTTGGCGGCGCCGACATGCTGCGCCGCGCGATGGGCAAGAAGAAGCCCGAGGAGATGGCCGAGCAGCGCGGCATCTTCGTTGAAGGCAGCGGCAAGAACGGCATCGACGAGAAGAAGGCGAACGAGATCTTCGACACGATGGAGAAGTTCGCGGGCTACGGCTTCAACAAGTCCCATGCGGCTGCCTATTCGCTGGTCGCCTATCAGACGGCCTATTTGAAGTGCCATTATCCCGCCGCTTTCATGGCCGCGACACTGACCTCCGAAATGGACAACACGGACAAGGTAAAGGCTTTCTATCTTGATACGCTGCAGCAGGGCATACGCATTTTGCTGCCCGACGTGAACAGCTCAGGCTACGCTTTTTTGCCCGTGGATGAAAAGACGATAGGTTATGGTCTCGGCGCGATCAAGGGTACTGGGAAGGCTGCGATAGAGGCCATCGTCAAGGCGCGTGCTTCAGGTGCGTTCAGGGACCTTTTCGACTTTTGCCGCCGTGTGGACAAGCGTCTGGTCAACCGCAGAACGATAGAAGCCTTGATCAAGGCGGGCGCATTCGATTCAGTGAGCGACCACAGGGCTTCCTTGATCGCAAGCACAGACGCGGCACTTGCTGCTGCTGACCAGCAGGCGAGATCTGCAAACCAGGACAGCCTGTTCGGCGACAGCGATGCGGACGACATGCTGGCGCAACAGACTGCCGATGTGCCGCGCTGGTCTCTGAAGGAGCAGCTTGCGCACGAGAAGACGAGCCTCGGCATGTATCTCGGCGGCCATCCCTATCAGGAATACGAGAAGGAGCTTTCGAATTTCGTCAAGGTGAAGCTCTGCGAACTTACGCCTGCATATCTTGGCAAGCCTGCCTACGGTGCGAAGCGCGGCGTTCCGGTTCTACTCGCCGGCATCATCTCGGGGGTCAGGCTGCAGCAGACTAGGCGCGGGCGCATGGCGGTGATCACGCTGGATGACGGCAGCGCCCAGATAGAGCTGACGGTGTTCAACGAGGAATACGAGAGAAGCAGGCAGTGGATCAAAGAGGATGAGCTGATCGTGGTGCAGGGCAAGGCGAGCCTGGATGAGTATTCGGGCAACGTGCGCGTGAACGGCGAGGAACTTTATGATTTTGCGCAGGCGCGTTCACGCCATGCGAAGCATCTCGCGTTGAATTGCGATGGCAGTGTAGTTGTCTTGAGGCTCAAGGAGACGCTGCAACCCTGGCGCGAAGGTGCATGCTCCGTGCTGATAAACTACCACAGTGCAAAGGCTGCTTGCCAGTTGCGGCTTGGCGAGGAGTGGCGGGTGACCCTGAGCGATGAGCTGCTGCGCGATTTGCGCACCTGGCTTGGGCCCGGTAACGTGGATGTGGCATACCGCTAGCCGCAGTTTCATCCGCATCCATGCGCGGGGATTTGGTGTAGAATCCGCGCAAATTTTTCAAAGGAAAAGTCATGCCGCTGTCCACCGCATCCGCCGAACAGAAGGCGCTCGTGCTCTCCGAGGCGCTGCCCTACATACAGCGCTTCTTTGACAAGACCATCGTGATCAAGTACGGCGGCAACGCGATGACCGATCCGGCACTGCAGGAGAGTTTCGCACGCGACGTGGTGCTTCTGAAGCTGGTCGGCATGAATCCCGTAGTGGTGCACGGAGGCGGTCCGCAGATCAATGAACTGCTGAAGCGCGTCGGCAAGCAGGGCGAGTTCATCCAGGGCATGCGCGTCACCGACGAGGAGACCATGGATGTGGTCGAGATGGTGCTGGGCAAGGTCAACAAGGACATCGTGAACCTGATCAACCGCCACGGCGGCAAGGCGGTGGGTTTGACCGGACAGGACGGCTCATTCATTCGTGCGAAGAAGCTGATGCTGGAGAGCGATACGGAACCCGGGCAGATGCTGGACATCGGTCTTGTCGGAGACATCTACCAGATCGATCCTTCGATCATCAGCTTCCTGGATTCCGGGGACTTCATCCCGGTCATCGCGCCGATCGGCGTCGGGCCGGATGGCGAGACGCTGAACATCAATGCGGACGTGGTCTCAGGCAAGCTCGCCGAAGTGCTGCGCGCGGAGAAGCTGGTGCTGCTCACCAATACGCCAGGAGTGCTGGACAAGAGCGGCAAGCTGCTGACGGGACTGACACCCTCTCAGATCGACAGCCTGGTGGCAGATGGCACGCTTTCCGGCGGCATGCTTCCGAAGATCAGCTCTGCGCTGGATGCGGCGCGCAGCGGCGTGCGCTCGGTGCACATCATCGACGGCAGGGTGCAGCATGCGCTGCTTCTTGAGATCCTGACCGACGAGGGCGTGGGCACCCTGATCAAGAGCAAATGAACGACCCAGTCTGGATCTTCGATCTGGACAACACGCTGCACGATGCGGGTGCGCACATCTTCCCGCACATCAACCGCAGCATGACCGCCTATCTCGAGGAGCACCTCGATCTTTCCGAGGCGGATGCGAATGCGCTGCGCCAGCATTACTGGCATCGCTATGGCGCGACCCTGCAGGGCATGATGCGCCATCACGGCACCGATCCCGCGCATTTTCTGCATCACACGCATCAGTTCCCCGAACTCTCGAAGATGGTGCTTTATGCGCCGCGCCTGCGCCATGTGCTGCGATGGCTCTCGGGCAGAAAGATGCTTTTTACGAATGCGCCGCAGGCTTACGCGAGAGAGGTGCTGAGGCTCCTCAAGATAGTGGACCTTTTCGACGACGTGATCGCGATGGAGCAGATAGACTATCGCCCGAAGCCCGACCAGTACGGCTACAGAAAGCTGCTCAGGAAGCATCGCATCAGGGCCCGACAATGCGTGATGGTCGAGGACAGTCTGGAAAATCTCAAGACCGCGAAGAGGCTCGGCATGCGCACGGTATGGGTGAACAGGGGAAACAGGAATCATCCATGCGTCGACCTCAGGATAGGCGACGTGATGCAGCTCAACAGGGCGTGGTTTGCGCGTGTTTCATTTCGAATCTGAGGGGGAAGCATGATACTGATACTGGAGCCGGACGCAGGCGCGAGGCGCGAGGAATACAAGCAGCTGATGTCGCATCTTGCAGCCATGCCCGGCATACGGACGCGCGTGCATGTCGAGAAGGGCAGCGAGCAGACGGTGACGGAGATCTATCTCATCGGCAATACCAGGGAACTCGACATCGTTGACATGCAGAGCCTGCCCTGCGTGGAACGCGTGGTGCGCGTCTCCCAGGAATACCGCATCTTGGGGCGGCACAAGGATGATCAGCGTCCGACGCATTTCGAATACAACGGCGTGCGTTTCGGCCAGGACGCTCTGCATGTGTTTGCCGGTCTGTGCGCTGTGGACAATCGCGAGCATGTCGAGCAGATGCTGAAGGCATTGAGAGAGAACGGCCAGGTATGCACGCGCATGGGCGCATACAAGCCGCGCACCAGCCCCTATGCATTTCAGGGGCACGGAAAGAACTGTCTTCCTTACGTGTTCGAGCTCGCAGGCAAATATGGCATCAGGGTCATCGCGATGGAAATCACGCACGAATCGCACATGGACGAGATCAACGAGGCGCTTCATCTGACGGGCGACCCGACTGGCGTGATGCTGCAGATCGGCACGCGCAACACGCAGAATTTCGAGCTGTTGAAGATCGTCGGACGCCAGACCAGGCATCCCGTGCTGCTCAAGCGCGGCTTCGGCATCACCCTCGACGAGTCCCTGAATGCCGCGGAATATCTGGCTTCCGAAGGCAACCGCAACGTGGTGTTCTGCCTGCGCGGGGTGAAGACCAATATGGGAGATCCGCACCGAAATTTTGTCGACTTCGCGCATGTGCCTGTGGTGAAGCGTCTGACGCGCATGCCCGTGTGCGTGGATCCATCGCATTCGGTGGGTTCGAGAGCGGCATCTTCGGATGGCATCATGGACATGATGCATGTCACTGCACAAGGCGTGATGGCAGGCGCGAACATGGTTCTGGTCGACTTCCATCCGGAGCCCGTCAAGGCGCTCGTCGATGGCCCGCAAGCCTTGCTTCTGAAGGAGTTGCCGTACTTCCTGGAAGACGTGCAGATCGCGCGCGAGGCCTACCTCAAACGCGTCGAACTGCATCGGTGCAAGACGTGAATCAGGATGAAAAATTTTTCGTGGAAATTTTTTGTTGTTTTTTTTACAACAAAAATTCATCAAACCGATTGTATTTGTTGACTGAAGTGTGATAGCACAATACTATGACTCGCCTGTGGGTTCTTTATTTGATTTAGTCATCTGGGAGATTGCAATCATGGCAGAAGAAATTAAAGATGTTAAGAATACAAGTAGTAGCGACGTCATCAAAAATCCTGCAGCAAAACCTGTTATGTCCGGGATATGGCCTTTCCCTCAGGCAACGCCGGTCACTGTCAAATCCGTTGTTCCTGAAGTAGCCAAACCTGTTGCATCTGCTCCTGCAAAACCCGCAGAAAAGAAAACAGCTGCAAAACCCGCAGTGAAGAAGGCAGCTGCAGAAAAACCCGCAGCGAAGCCTGCAGCTAAGCCGGTAGCGAAGAAAACTGCAACCGCAAAACCCGCAGCTAAGCCAGTAGCGAAGCCCGCAGCGAAGAAAGCAGCCGCAGCGAAGCCCGCAGCGAAGAAAGCAGCCGCAGCGAAGCCCGCAGCGAAGAATGCAGCCGCAGCGAAGCC
>JAJXWG010000050.1 GCA_021781695.1 Pseudomonadota bacterium | reverse complement strand
AACCGCCAGAAGGCCGAATATCTTAACCGCATCTCGGAGCCGTTGCGGACAATGCCCGCAGTCAGGAACTGGCGCAACACAGGCATGATCTGGGCGTTCGAAGTCGAGTCCCGGCACGATAATTTTGCACAGCGCTGCTTCCAGCTTGGATTGCAGCACGAACTCTTGCTGCGCCCCATGGGAAACACCGTGTATTTCATGCCGCCCTATGTCATTTCTTACGATGAAATGGAACTCCTGGCCGAGCGCACGATGCTCGTCGTCGGGGCGCTTGCATGAAAACGGTATTGTCATTCTTGCTGCTTGCCTTTTCGCTGAATGCCTTCGCAGCGCAGCTGCCGGAATCCGTCCGGCTTGAACTCGAGAAGGCCGGTATTCCGCTTGATGCGGTGGCGATAGAGGTGCTCAGGCAAGGCAGTTCACGGCCGCTCATCAGCCTCAATGCGCATCAAGCGATGAACCCGGCATCGACCATGAAGCTGCTCACCACTTACGCTGGGCTCGAAATGCTGGGGCCCGCCTACCGCTGGAAAACAGAAGCCTATCTCGACGGCAGGCTGGAGAACGGCATCCTTCAAGGCAATCTGGTATTCAAGGGATATGGCGACCCCATGCTCACCATAGAGGCTTTCTGGCTGTGGCTGCGCGAGTTGCGCCAGCGCGGGCTTATGGAGATACGCGGCGACATCGTGCTGGACAACAGCTTCTTTGAAGACGATCACTACGATCCGGCCGCATTTGACAACAAGCCCGACCGCGCCTACAACGTGGGGCCCGATGCACTGCTTCTGAACTTCAACGCACTGCATCTGCGCCTGGAACCCGTTGGCACAAATACCACTGCACTGCTGGCACCCAAGCTCTACGGTTACCGGATCATCGATCGCATCACGGCGTCCAAAAACCTGCCCTGCAATGGCGAAGATGCCTATCATTCCCGTCTCGATGGACACGCCATCGTGCTTGAAGGCAGCATCCCATCAGGCTGCGGCGAACAGCAGGACTACTTCTCGCTCTTGCCGCACAAGGACTATTTCTTCGCGGTGTTTGCCGCGTTGTGGCAGGAGCTTGGCGGCAAGATCACGGGCACGGTTCGCATGGGCATAACGCCTCAAAACCTGCCTGTCTTTTCAACTCACCTCTCGCCTCCGCTGTCCGAGATCATCCGCGACATCAACAAGTTCAGCAACAACACGATGGCAAAGCAGCTGTTCCTCACGCTGGGAACTCAGAACGGAGGAAGCGCAAACACCTCGCGCAGCATCGCGGCCATCAGGCAATGGCTGGGCAAGACGACCTATCCAGAACTGGTGATGGAAAACGGCGCAGGCTTGTCGCGCAATGCGCAGATCAGCGCGGAACACATAGCCGACATCCTGGAGCGCGCCGGGGAAAGTCCCTATTCTGCGGAATTCGAGGCATCGCTGCCGATACTGGGGGTCGACGGTACGGTGAAAAAGCGCTTCAAGGGCGATGCGATCGCAGGGCATGCGCATCTCAAGACAGGAACGCTGGATGGCGTGAAATCCATCGCGGGCTATGTGCACGCCGCGAGCGGCAAGCAGTGGATACTGGTCTTCATCATCAATCATCCCAACGCGAAATACGGCAAGGATGCGCAGGACGCGCTGATCTCCTGGCTCGAGAAAACGCGATAATTCCCTTCACAGTTCCAGCAGATCGAAAGGCATGTCGATGTCGGAGAATATCCCCTCACTTTCCGCCTCCACCTTTACGACCTCATCCCGTTCCAGAATATGACGAGCACCGCGGTCGCCTTGCAAATCGAGCAGTTCTTCACGGTAATACGAAGAAAATCCGACTGGATGACCCAGCCTGCCGTTCCTTATGGGTGCGGCAAGGGGCGCGCCTGCGAGCAGCGCATCCTTCACGCCCGCAATCGCATTTGACGGCACGAAGGGCATGTCGGCCAGCCCGATCAGCCAGCCTGCCGCATCGGCATTCGCGCGCACGCCGCAGGCAAGGCTCGCGGCCAAGCCCTGTTCGGCCTCAATACAGACTACCCGGAAGAGCCGCGCTGACTTTTCCTCTCCAAGCGCGGTCTTGATCGCGTCTATCGTTGCATCTTTTCTTACGACCACGTAGACCTTCTCGAACACATCGAGCCAGGGCAAAAGGCTCAGCGCCAAAAGCGGCATGGCATGACCGCAAAGCGTCACGCGATGCAGCAGCTTGTCGGAGCCGAAGCGGCGCGAAAAACCCGCCGCCAGCACGACCGCAGCCAAGGAATCAGGCAAGGTTTTCCTTGCCGAAAGGCATGCGCCGCAGCCTTTTTCCTGTCAGCGCAAAGACCGCATTGGCCACAGCGGGCGCGATCGGCGGCGTGCCGGGTTCGCCTATACCGGAAGGCTCCTTGCTGCTTTCCACGATGTGCACGTCTATCTTCGGCATCTCGGAAAACCTGAGCGGCGGATAATCGTTGAAATTGGACTGCATCACGCGACCTTTCTCCAGCGTGATCTCTCCGTGCAGTGCAGCCGACAACCCGTAGACGATCGCGCTTTCGATCTGCTGGCGCACGCCGTCCGGATTGACCACCATGCCGCAGTCCACCGCAGACACCACGCGGTGCACGCGTATCCTGTCGTCTACAAGCGAAACCTCGACGACATGCGCAACGAAGCTATCGAACGACTGATGCACCGCAACACCCTGTGCGCGGCCTGCAGGCAACTTTCCCCAACCCGACTTTTCAACCGCCAGCTGCAGCACGCCCCGATAACGCGAAGCGGAAGGCAGAACGTCAAGCCGGTAAGCAACAGGATCGCGGCCAGCCAGATGCGCCAGCTCGTCCATCATGGTCTCAACCACGAAGGCCGTATGCGAATGGCCGACAGAACGCCACCACTGCACAGGCACCGCATTCTTCGGGCTGTGCAATTCCACCTCGAGATTCGGGATCAGATAGGGCAGGGTTGCAGCCCCCTCGACCGATGTGGCATCGATGCCGCCGTGGATCATGAAGGATGCAAACGCAGTGCCTTCTACGATGGACTGGCCGACGATGGTGTGTTTCCAGGCAACAGGCTTGCCGTCCTTGTCTATTCCGGCCTCGATGCGGTCCGCCCACATCGGCCGGTAGTTTCCGCCCTGCATGTCGTCTTCCCTCGTCCAAACCACCTTGACGGGCTTGCCGACCGCCATAGCCACCTGTACTGCCTCGGAGACAAAGTCAGACCTGGGATTGGCACGCCTGCCAAAACCTCCACCCAGAAAGGTCGTGTGAATTTCCACCTGTTCGGGCTTCAGCCCTGCTATCCTTGCGGCAGCCGCACGATCCATGGTCTGTGCCTGCGTGCCTGTCCAGATCGCGCAGCGATCGGGTTTCAGATCGACCACCACGTTGAGCGGCTCCATCGCGGCATGCGCGAGATACGGCACCTCGTATTCCGCGCTGACCGTCCTGTGCGCAGCCTTCATGCCCTTTTCGGCATCGCCGTCGTGGCGGGCGACCAGACCCGGCTGCTTTGCAAGCTCGAGATACCCTGCAAACATGTCCGGCGTGGAAAGCGCAGCTCCCTCCCCTTCATCCCATTCGATCTGCAGCAAGTCGCGCGCCGTCTTCGCGGGCCAGAAACCATCCGCCGCAACCGCGATGCCTGTCGGCACCTGATAGACGCCATGAACACCTGGCAGCTTTCTGGCGTCTTCCGCGTCGTAACGCTTCACCTTGCCTCCGAACACCGGGCTGCGCGCGACCAGCACGGTCAGCATGCCCGGCAGATAAACGTCCAGACCGAACTTCGCGCTGCCGTTTATCTTGGCAGGCGTATCGAGCCGTCTTGTCGGCTTGCCGATGAGCTTGAAATCCTTGGGCTGCTTCAGCTCGACTTTTTCTGGCAACGGCAGCTTCGCTGCCGCATCCGCCAGTTTTCCGTAGCCTGATCTTTTGCCGCTCTTCGCATGAATCACCTGGCCGTTTTCGGCATGACATTCGCCTTCAGGCACGCCCCACTCGGCTGCCGCAGCGCGGATCAGAAGCACCCTCGCAACAGCGCCCACCTGGCGCATCTGCTCCCAGGAGGAAGAAACGCTGGAGCTGCCTCCGGTCAACTGCATCGGCATGTGCGTATGGTTGTAAACCGCGGCCACCGGCGCGGATTCGACTCCGATGCGGCTCCAGTCCGCTTCCAGCTCCTCGTTGATCAGCATGGGCAGCGAAGTGTATACGCCCTGCCCCATCTCGGACTTGTTGACGACAATGGTGATCTCATCGTTGGGCGCGATGTGTATGAACGCATCGGGCGGATATTTCGCGGGGTTGATGCCGGCCGCGTAGGCTCTGCCCGTTGCCGGCAAATAAAACCCGATCACGAGCCCACCCAGCAGTGCGGTGGAATCCGTCAGGAATTTGCGGCGCGAAGGATTTTGCAAGGCGTTCATTTTTCACCTCCAGACGCCACCTTGATCGCGGCGCGTATGCGATTGTATGTGCCACAGCGGCACAGGATGCCGTCCATCGCATCTGCAATCTGCGAATCGCTGGGATGCGGATGCTCATACAGCAGTGCTGCCGCCGCCATGATCTGCCCTGACTGGCAATATCCGCATTGCGGCACATCCACTTCATGCCATGCGGACTGGACTTTCCTGCCCAGAACAGTATCTGCCAGCCCCTCTATGGTCGCAACCTTCCTGCCGCTTGCCATCGACAAAGGCGTTACGCAGGAACGGATGGCGCGGCCATCCAGATGCACGGTGCATGCGCCGCACTGCGCGATGCCGCAGCCGTATTTGGTGCCTGTCATTTGCAGATGGTCGCGCAACACCCAGAGCAGCGGTGTGCCGGGATCCGCATCGACCCTGGTTTCCTTGCCGTTGAGATGAAAAGAAATCATGAACATGCCTCCTTGACGACGGGTTGATTGACGCCCACGACGGCTGCCATGTTTCTGACAGAGATCAGATGAGCGAGGATGGACACCGCAATTTCGGGCGGCGTTCGGCTGCCTATGGACAGCCCCACCGGCCCATGCAGCCTGGAAATTTCCTGTTCTGTCAGGTCGAACAACGCCAGCCGCTCGCGGCGCTTTGCATTGCTGGCTTTTGAACCCAGCGCGCCCACATAGAACGCCTTCGATTTTAGCGCTTCGATCAGCGCCATGTCATCCAGTTTCGGATCGTGGGTCAGCGCGATGATCGCCGTATCCGCGTCAGCCTTCAGCTCTAGCACTGCATCGTCCGGCATCTCACCCGTCAGCACCGCGCCCGGCACATCCCAGCTTTTTCGCATCTCAACGCGCGGATCGCAGACATGGACATGATAGTCCAGCGCCTGCGCCATGCGCGCAAGATAGGCGGCCGTCTGGTTCGCGCCTATGATCAGCATGCGCAAGCGCGGGCCATGCACAGTTCTCATGATGTCGCCGTCGAACACGAAGCCTTCCGCCCTGCCAGCGTCCATGAGCTCCACCTTCAGGGTATCCAGATGCAAAGCGCGCACAACCTTTTTTCGCGCATTGACGATTTCCAGAACTTCTCCAAGCCAGTCAACACTGCGCACAGGCTCGATCACCAGACGCAATGCGCCGCCGCAGGGCAACGAAAAACGCAGCGCTTCCTCACGCGTTGCCCCATAAGTCACAATCTCGCAGCGACTGGGGAGCAACTTCCCCTGCTTCGCGCGCAGCAGCAGGTCATCCTCGACGCACCCTCCCGACACGGAACCCACCATCAATCCGTCCGCACGCAGCGCAAGCATGGAGCCTGCAGGGCGCGGACTGGAACCGAATGTGTCCATCACAGTCACCAGCCAACACGGCAACCCATCCTTCTGCCAATCGCTCAAACTTGTCAGCACAGCAAGATCAACGCTGTCCACAGTCACCCCCCGTTAATGCTGAAGCATGCACCGTATGCTTCCCGAAATCAATAGTCCGAATTGCCTCATTTAAAATGGAAGATCATGTATTTCATCTGCAGAAAGCGGTTCGCGGCGATCCCGCCTGCGGTTATTCCCATACTGGAAAGACTTTACGAAATCGGACTGGAAGAAGAGGTTCGTTGGGACTGATCTTGTCGGGCATGTTGATCAAAATGGCCGCGCGCAGGCGGAGAGCGGAAAATGCGAATACAATTCGCGGGCATTCCCAGAACGGAGTCAGGCCAAGTTATGACTCAGATTTCTTGGCAGGCAACGGTAGCGGTTTCACTCAGATTATTGAGTGAGGCAACACGTACCAAAATCGCATCCGATAAACAAAAAAGCCCGGCAATGCCGGGCTTTTTTGACAGATCAAATGCTGATTAAGCTGCCTGTATGTTCGAAGCTTGCTTGCCTTTAGGGCCTTGCGTTACGTCGAAACTTACTTTCTGACCTTCCTGAAGGGTCTTGAAACCATTCATGTTGATCGCCGAGAAATGCGCGAAAAGATCTTCGCTGCCATCGTCAGGGGTTACAAAACCGAAACCCTTTGCATCGTTGAACCATTTAACTGTACCAGTTGCCATGTGACTACTTCCTTTTTAAAAAACGGGAAACATTCCCGCAAAACTATTTGATCCGAAGGTTGCACACGGTAAAACCAGTACTGCAGTGACTTTTAATCAAACACCAAAGTCAGCTTTATACTCGCATTTTCCGGGCGCAGCAAGCACTAAATGCAGGATTGTGGATCGAGGATCAAAAGACAGGATCGTGGATTGAGGATTGAGGCCAGAAAACCGACTGCGCGGTTTTTGATTTTTTGGCTCACTCCTCACTCCTATCTTACACAGTCCACAAAATAGCGTTTCACGCCATCCACTTCCTCGGTCACTAGGCCGTGAATGTCCGTCTCGAAGCCCGGCAGCTTCTGGCTGAAGTCGCGCGCAAACTTCAGGTAATCGACGATGGTCTTGTTGAAAATCTCTCCGGGGATCAGAAGCGGAATGCCGGGCGGGTATGGCGTCAACAGCACCGCGGTGATGCGCCCTTCAAGGTCGTCGATTTCGACTCTGTCCAGCTCGTCGTGCGCCATCCTGGCAAACGCATCGGAAGGCTTCATCGCGGGCTGCATGTCGGACAGATACATTTCCGTGGTCATGCGCGCGACGTTATGCATCTTGTACTCGTCATGTATCTGCCGGCAAAGATCACGCAAGCCCACGCGCTCATACCTGGGATACTTCGCCGCAAACTCGGGCAGTATGCGCCAGATCGGCTGATTCTTGTCGTAGTCGTCCTTGAACTGCTGGAGCGCCGTGAGCAGCGTGTTCCAGCGTCCCTTGGTGATGCCGATGGTGAACATGATGAAGAACGAATACAGGCCGCACTTCTCGACGATCACGCCGTGTTCGGCCAGGTATTTGGTCACCATCGAAGCGGGAATGCCGCTGTCTGCGAAATCGCCATCCACATCGAGGCCCGGCGTGATGATGGTCGCCTTGATTGGGTCGAGCATGTTGAAGCCCTCTGCCAGAGCGCCAAAGCCATGCCACTTGTCAGAGGGCCTCAAAACCCAGTCTTCGCGCGAACCCACGCCTTCCTCCGCAATGTCGTCCGGCCCCCATACCTTGAACCACCAGTCCAGGCCGAACTCCTCGTCCACCTTGCGCATCGCGCGGCGAAAATCCAGCGCCTCGGCGATGGACTCCTCGACCAGCGCAGTGCCGCCTGGCGCTTCCATCATCGCCGCCGCCACGTCGCACGAGGCGATGATCGCATACTGCGGGCTGGTCGAGGTATGCATCAGATAGGCTTCGTTGAAGATGTATTTGTTCAACCTGCGGTTCTGCGGCTCCCTCACCAGGATCTGAGATGCCTGGGAAAGACCTGCCAAAAGCTTGTGCGTGGACTGGGTGGCGAAGATCATCGACTCCCTGGCCTGCGGCCTGTTCTGGCCTATCGCGTGCATGTCCTTGTAGAAATCGTGGAACGCCGCATGAGGCAGCCACGCCTCGTCGAAATGCAGCGTGTCGATGCGCCCGTCCAGTATTTCCTTGAGCATCTCGACGTTGTACACGATGCCATCGTATGTGCTCTGCGTGATGGTCAGGATGCGCGGCTTCTTGGTCTTGTCTGCGATGAAAGGATTGGCATTTATCTTGCGCTGTATGCTCTCGGGGTCAAATTCGGACTTCGGGATCGGCCCGATGATGCCGTAGTGATTGCGCGTCGGCGTCAGAAACACCGGAACCGCACCTGTCATCATGATCGAATGCAGTATGGACTTGTGGCAGTTTCGGTCGACAACCACGATGTCGTCGGGCGCTACCGTCGAATGCCACACGATCTTGTTGGATGTCGAGGTGCCGTTGGTAACGAAGAACAGATGGTCCGCATTGAAGATGCGCGCGGCATTGCGCTCGGAGGCTGCAACAGGACCCGTATGGTCTAACAGCTGCCCCAGTTCATCCACCGCGTTGCACACGTCTGCCCTCAACATGTTCTCGCCGAAGAACTGGTGGAACATCTGTCCGACCGGCGACTTCAGGAATGCCACGCCACCCGAATGCCCTGGGCAGTGCCAGGAGTAGGAGCCGTCCTGCGCGTAATGCAGCAGCGCGCGGAAAAAAGGCGGCGCCAGCGAGTCGAGGTATGACCTGGCTTCCCTGATGATGTGGCGCGCCACAAATTCGGGCGTATCCTCGTGCATGTGGATGAAGCCGTGCAATTCGCGCAGCACATCGTTAGGGATATGGCGCGAGGTGCGCGTCTCGCCATAAAGATAGATGGGGATGTCGGAATTCTTGAAACGAATTTCCTCGACGAATGCGCGCAAGCTCTTTAATGCAACCTCGGTCTCTTCCTTGCTGCCGCCGCCGAATTCCTCGTCGTCGATGGACAGCAGGAATGCCGATGCTCGGCTTTGCTGCTGCGCGAACGAAGTCAAGTCGCCATAGCTGGTCACGCCCAGCACTTCCATGCCTTCCTTTTCGAGCGCGGCAGCCAGCGCACGTATCCCTAAACCGCTGGCATTTTCTGAACGGAAATCTTCGTCGATGATGACGATAGGAAAACGGAACTTCATAATGAGACTCCTGACCTGGAATGACCAAGCAAACTTTCAAAAGCACGACAATCCATGCCAAGGTTCAGTAAGGCATTGCTTCTAGCGAAGCCGAAGCTAAAGCGAAATTTCATATCTGGCTCCCCATTTCAAAACCTGCGCCATTACATCTTCGGCAGGGTAACGCCGCTCTGCCCCTGATACTTGCCGCCGCGGTCCTTGTAGGATGTTTCGCAGATTTCATCGCTCTCAAAAAACAGCACCTGCGCCACGCCTTCATTGGCGTAAATCTTCGCGGGCAGCGGCGTAGTATTGGAAAATTCCAGCGTCACATAACCTTCCCACTCAGGTTCGAACGGCGTGACGTTGACGATGATGCCGCAGCGCGCATAGGTGGATTTGCCAAGGCACACCGTCAGCACCGAGCGCGGGATGCGGAAATATTCCACCGTGCGCGCCAGC
>JAJXWG010000049.1 GCA_021781695.1 Pseudomonadota bacterium | reverse complement strand
AACCGCGAAGCCTATGCGCTGATGAACTGCGAGAAGCAGATGATCCTGATTGAAGGCGCGACCCATCTTTTCGAAGAACCCGGAACGCTGGAGCAGGCGGCAAAAAACGCGGCCGGCTGGTTCGCCAAGCACTTCGAGCCTGTAGCTCGTAGCCCGTAGCTGTTGTTACTGCCTGAGCAGTTCGACCACTTCCTCGTCCTCGACCTGATCGAATGCCTGGTAGAACTGGCCCACCGCATAAAAAGGATCGGGCGTATCGAGGCAAATCACTTCATCCGCATAGGGTGTTATTTTTTCCAGTGTGTCGGGGGGCGCGACCGGCACCGCACAGACCAGCTTCTCAGGGTTCTTCGCGCGCAGCGCATGAAGCGCTGCGATCATCGTCGAGCCTGTCGCCAGCCCGTCATCCACCACGATCACGATGCGCCCTGCGGGATCAATCGGCGCCCTTATCGGCGTATAGCTTGCACGCCGCTCGTGCATCACGGAAAGCTGGGCCGCCTTTTCATCAGCCAAATATTTTTCCGAAAGCTCCCTTGCATAGCTTGAAAGATAGGTCCAGCCCGTCTCGTCCACCGAGCCGATGGCAAATTCCGGATTGCCCGGCGCGCGCAGCTTGCGCACCAGCACCACATCCAGCTCGCCATCCAGCGCCTTGGCGATGATCTTGCCCATCGGCACAGCCCCCCTGGGGATTGCCAGCACCAAAGGATGCTTGCCGCGATAAAGTTCAAGCGCATGAGCAAGTTTGTCTGCCGCATCCTGACGATCTCGAAACATGATATTTCTCCTTCCGGATAAAAATCATAAAAGATTCATACTGTTTCAGCGCATATGCTTGCGAGCCGGCTTGGGATGCTCGGATGCCCAGCAGGCGCGACGGTAGGCCTGCAGGGTCTTCTGCGCGCGGCCCAGCACGCTGGCATGCGGATAATTCCCCTCGGCATCCGGCTCGCCCGCATCCGCTCCCATCAGAATCGCCATGCCGGAATTCACATGCTCCACCGCATGGATATGAAACAAGCCTCGCTCCACCGCCTCTATGACCTTGCGGTCCAGCATCAAATGGGAACGGTTGCGGGACGGGATCAGCACCCCCTGCCTGCCATTCAGGCCCACTGACAGACAGGCCTCAAAATAGCCTTCTATTTTCTCGTTGATCCCACCCACCGGCAACACCTCGCCATGCTGGTTGACAGCACCCGTCACCGCGATGCCCTGCCTGAGCGGCAAATCCGACAAGGATGAAAGCAACACATAAAGCTCCGCGCAGGAAGCCGAATCCCCCTCCACGCCATTGTATTCCTGTTCGAAAACAACAGAGGCGTTAAGCGCCAGAGGTGCGATGCGGTGAAACAGCGCTGACAGATAATTTTGCAGTATCAGCACACCCTTGTCGTGTATCGGCCCCGACATCTCCACTTCGCGCTCGATGTTGAGCAGGCCGTCGCTGCCCGCAAAGGTGCGCGCGCTGACCCTCATGGGATAGCCGAAACGGTAGTCGCCAAGATCGATCACGGTAAGCCCGTTGAGCTGCCCTGTCTTCTCTCCCGTGAGGCTGATCAGCACTTCTCCATCCCTGATCGACTCCTGCATGCGCCGGGCGGGATAATCGTGACGCTCGATGCGCGCGGCAAGCGCCGCTTCCACATCAAGAACCTCGACAAGGATGCCGGAACGCTGTCTGCAAAGCGCTGCGCTTTCCACGAGCTGTCCTTCGACATGCGAAAAAATCGCGCTTTGCCGCGCCTGATCATCCACTGCCCGGTGCGCCTCTTCCAGAAGCCGCGCGACAGCGCCTGACGAGAAGTGCGGCAAGCCAAGGTTTTTGCAACTGTGCGCGACGAATATGCCGAAGGCACGGCGAGTCTTGTCGGATGATGAAAAGCTCTCGGCAAAATCCACCTTCACCCTGAAGCGGCGCGCAAACTCGGGATCCTCTTCCTGCAGCTCGTAATACTGCTCGCGCGAGCCTATCAGCACGATCTTGACTTCGACCTCCACCGTCTCCGGTTCCAGCGATACCGCCGAAATCGGCGCGAATGCGGTGCCCGGCTCTTCAATCTGCAGCCTGCCGCTGCGCAAGAAGCGCCGCAACTTTTCCCACACCAGCCCGTCCACCAGAAGATCGCGCAGATGCAAAAGCAGAAATCCACCATGCGCTTTGAGCAGGCTGCCTGCGCGGATGCGGGAAAAATCCGTCACCAGCACATCGTTCTCGCTCTGATATTCGATGCTGCCGAACAGCGACCTGAACAAGGGATTGTCTTCGATGATCACGGGCGCGCCTTCAAGGCCGCCATTATCCACCACCAGATTGACTCGATAGCGGGAGAGCACGCCTGCCAGCTCTTCCTGGCGGCTTGCCTCGTCAGCGTCCGTTGGCTCGAACAGTTCGAGGTTTTCGAGCACATCATGCGCCACCTGGTCGAGATACACACCAAGCTTGATCGCATCCATGATCTGTTTTTTGAACTGTCCGCGGATTTTCTGCATTTCGACATCGAGCAGCGCGCCCACCAGCTTGCGCCGCAACGCTGCCAGCGCATCGTTCATCGCTTTCTCCATCGGGCGCGTCCTGTCCAGAAAACGTGTGATCTCGGCGCGCAGTTCCTGTTCCGACTTCTCGATTCCGGCGCGGCGCTCTCTTGACAATGCCAGCATCTCGCTCTCGGTCAGGGGATGTTTGTTATCGTCCAGCAAGGTGAACACCAGGTGCCCCGACTCCCGATGCAAAGCGAATCCGCGCGCCTCTGCAAAAGCATCCAGGTCTGCATATGCACTCGCCTCTTCTTCCTTGTACTTTTTTTCGATGCGCAGACTCTCGTCCTTGAAATCCTGCCTGTTCAGGCGCTGCGGAATTTCCGTCTGCAGCGACCTTGTCATCTCCGCCATGAACTGGCGCAGCATCCGCCCCTGCCCTGCCGGCAGGCGCAGCGCTCGCGGCCGTTCAGGCGCATCGAAATTGTGCAGGAAACAGAGATCGGGCGGCGCTGCTTTGTAGCTGGCCGCATCCTGCATCGCCTGCTGCAGAAGCGAAGAACGCCCGCTGCCGACTTCGCCCAGCACGAACAGGTTGTAATCGGGCTGGTCCATGGAGAGGCCAAAGCGGGCAGCGATTTGCGCACGCTCCTGGCCTATCCAGGGCAGGGGGTATTCCTGCATTTCAGACGTATCGGAAAAGCCCAACCTGTCAGGTTCTATGGTCAAGCGCAGCTCGGCGGGCTCAAGGTTAATCATGTCATCAGTGCATTCAAGCGCTTGCAGCCTGGCTGCTGCCTTCCTTTATCCAGTCAAGCCAGGCCTGCATGCCCGCGCCTGAAGTGGCCGAGATGCGCATCACCTGCAATGCAGGATTGATGCGGCGCGCATAGGAAATCGCAAGGTCGGCATCGAACTCGACATAGGGAAGCAGGTCGCATTTGTTCAGCAGCATCAGGCTGGCTGCACGGAACATGTCAGGATACTTGAGCGGCTTGTCTTCCCCTTCCGTCACCGACAGGATCACCACCTTGTGCGCCTCGCCCAGATCGAAGCTCGCAGGACAAACCAGATTGCCGACATTCTCGATCAGCAACAGGCTGTCGTCCTGCAACTTCATCTGCTCCAGCGCTTGTCCCACCATTTTCGCATCCAGATGGCAGCCGCGGCCGGTGTTGATTTGCAGCGCAGGCGCACCTGCAGCACGTATGCGCACCGCGTCGTTCTCGGTCTGCTGGTCGCCTTCGATCACTGCGAGCGGCAACGCGCCATTCAACGCAGTGATGGTCTTTACCAGCAGGGTGGTTTTGCCTGAGCCCGGGCTTGATACCAGATTGAGCGCGAATATCCCTCTTTCCGCCAAGGCACGACGGTTGGCCGCTGCATGATCGTTGTTCAAGGCCAGAATGTCGCGCTCTATCCTCACAAGCCGCACCGCATCCGCCGTTTCAGGTGCCTGCTTATGCAATCTGAACCGCACCGCCTTGCCCGATGGACGGGCGGCATGTCCTGCGATCAGCGTCTGATTACAACCACAAATACCGCACATGGCTCCCCCTCGAGAAATCTTTGCGTTATGGCAAGTATACTCCGAAGGATCAGCCAAATGCCTGAGCCACTTCATCGGCACACTTGAAGACTGCGGCGACGACTTCATCCACCTTTTCATCAGCAATGCCCAGCGCACGCCATTCCTCGCTGACTATCTCCCGTGACGCAGTTTCCTTTATGCCAAAGTTATGCAGCAGCCTTTCCGCAAGATTCGCTATCGCGATAAGCGGCTGTCCCGGAGCCTCTTTCGATACACCGTCCACTTGGTGGTAGCGCATCACATCGGCAATGTCCGGATCTAACCCCCAGCGTTCGGCCAGAAGTGCACCAAGTTCGCCGTGATTCACTTCCAGCATCTCGGCCTCGAGATTTTCAACTGGAACAGTCTCTGCTGCAAGGCGCGCATGGAAAAGATCGCTTTTTGCCGGATCGATATAATCCAGGACCAGATAGCCGATGTCATGCAACAGTCCGGCAAGATAGAGCGTTTCTTCCGAAGGACGCATCTTGCGCGGCATGGCTTTCGCAATCACCTCCATCGCCAGCGCGACAGCCATGCTGTGCTGCCACAGGCTTTCGGCATCCAGCAATCCGGCAGGCTTGCGTGTAAGCGATGAGTTCATTGCAATTCCCAGCGCAATCATCTTGATGCGTTTGATGCCAAGCACTGCAGAGGCATCCTTCATCGACTGGACTTTTCTGGATTTATAAAACATCGGCGAATTTGCCAGACTGATGATTCTGGCAAGAATTGCCGCATCTTTCATTGCAAGCTTGAGCAGCAACTCATCGCCTTCGTCAGTGGCCAGATTGATCGCCAGTATTTCCTGCGCGATTTTTGGCATCGCAGGCAGGGCGAGCAGGCATTCAATCGCCTTATGCATGTTTGCAGAAACATCCATCTTGTTGTCGGCACGCGCAGGCGCTGTCTGTTTCGACCAGTCAAACAGCGCTGCTGCCTGCATCGGGCGCGCAATAAAATATCCCTGACCGATCTGGCATCCCATCCTGAGCAGGTTATCAAAATGCGCCTCTGTTTCGATGCCTTCCGCAACGGTCTTGAGCTCAAATGCGCGCGAGAGTGCAATGATGCCTGCGACAATCGCATGATCCCCCTTGTTCGCCTCCAGGTTGCGAACAAAGGAGCGGTCGATCTTGAGCGTGTTGACCGGCAGCGTGCTGAGGTATGACAGCGAGGAATAACCCGTGCCAAAATCATCCAGCGCAAATCCAACGCCCAGTTTCGCGCAATGCTCGATGATAAGTTTGACCATTGCGATATCCTCAAATGCGGATGTCTCCAGCACCTCGACCTGCAGCCGTCCGGCCGGCATCTCCGGATAGCGCGCGATTTGCTGCTGCAATTTTTCCGCAAAACCGGATGACCCGAGATGGTAGGCTGAAATGTTGATGCTGACTTCAAGGTCAAGCCCAGTCTCACGCCACAGCGCCATCTGCTTCATAGCCGTGGCAATCACCCACTCGCCTAGCTCGATGTCAATCTCGCTGTTTTCTGCGGCAGGCAGAAATCTGGCCGGCGTCAGAAGCCCGAGCTTGGGATGGTTCCAGCGTATCAGCGCCTCTGCGCCAACCATTTTTCTTGTGTACAGATCGACTTTTGGCTGGTAATAAAGCTCGAACTGGTTTTCCTTCAGACCCTGCCTAATGCGCTTTTGCATTTCCTGCTGATTGCGCGCGCGATGATCCAGTGCCGGGTCATAGATGTGGAAACGGTTCCGGCCTGCCTGCTTTGCCGTATACATGGCCTGGTCTGCATGGCGCAGCAGCGTGTCTGCATGTTCGTCATCCAGCGGGTAGATGCTCACTCCTATGCTTGCACCGAGCACAAAATCCTTGCCACCGACATGTATGGGCTCCGCAATGACGGCAAGCAGGCGCTCCAGCGCAATGCTGCATTCATCGCCACGCTCAAGCCCCAGCAGCAAGATGACAAACTCGTCCCCACCCATGCGCGCGACCGTATCCCCGCCGCGTATGGTCTGCTGTATGCGCTGGGCGACCTTGACCAGGACGCTGTCACCGACAGCGTGACCCATCGTATCGTTGACAAGCTTGAACCCGTCGAGATCCAGATAACAGATGGCCATCATGTTCTGCTCGCGCGTTGCCTGCAGTATGGCCTGCTTCAACCTGTCGTTAAACAATGTGCGGTTTGGCAAACCCGTCAGCGTATCGTAGTGGGCGATATGGTCGAGCTGCTTTTCATGCTGCTTGAACTGCGTGATATCCGAAGAGATACCGACATAGTTCGCAACTTCCCCCTCATCATTCCTGATCGCGGAAATGCTCAGCCATTCGGCATAAAGCTCGCCGCTCTTTCTGAGGTTCCAAAGCTCCCCGGACCAATGACCCGTACTCACAACCGACTGCCACATGGACTGGTAAAACGCCGCACTCTGGTGGCCTGACTGGAGAATGCGCAGATTCTTTCCAACGAGTTCGTCGCGAGCATAACCCGTGATCCTGCTGAATGCCGCGTTGACATGCAGGACATTGCCGTTTTCATCGTTGATCGACACACCCTCCTGCATATGCTCGAACACCTTGAAGATCAGGCGCAACTTGTCTTCTGTCCGCCTGTGCTCGATGATATCTGCTGCCATCCCTATCAGGCCGAGAAGATTCCCTTCCGCGGAAAACAGCTTGACCCGGGTCATTTCAAACAGGTGGCCGCGACCGTCAGCTGAAGGCAGCCATAACGTCGAGACATGGGGCTTGTCCTGCTCGTAACACTCGCGATCGGATTTGGTGAAGCTAGCCGAAACCTGAGGCGGCAGAGCATCCGCATAATGCGCGGCGCCAATGAGCCTGTCCTCGGCAACACCGACCGCATTGCAGAAAAATCTGTTGCCAAACCTGATGCCGCCGTCAAGACCCAGCATCCAGATGCCTATCGTTGCACTATTCAGTATCAGCCGTAATAGTTCCGCATCCTGCTGTGTTCCGTTGGACATATGAATATTTTCCGCGATATCGCGATTGGACAAATGAATATGCACAGCATACTCCATAGGCAAACACCTAGTAAATAATCAGTAGTCATTTCTGCATTCACTGCAGAAAGACCATGCCGCATACCATGCCATCCTTCATGAGCTTGTAACATGCATCGGCGAAAATGAAATTTTAACGCGGCCAACACCCCATGCCACCAATCACAAAACTCAGAAACCTGAAAATAGGCGCCAGGATTTTTCTTCTGGTGGCCATCTCCGCGCTGACCATAGTCATGCTCGGAATGACCGTTTCCCTGCAGTTCAAAAACAACAGTGCCCTGATCAACACCATACTCAACAGAACGGTGCCCGCACTGGGCGCCTTGTCTGACCTCGAGTCAGAAATCAAGGACATGCAGATCAAAGGAATGACTTATGTTTATTCCACCGATACGCAGCTTTCAAGTGTGCTGGCCGACAAACTGCCGGAAGTTCAGGCATCGGTGCAAAAACGCCTGGATGCGCAGCTTGCCGACGACGCGAAGCAAAAACTGATCATCGACCAACTAAAGGACCAATTCCAGCAATATGTTGCAGCCGTCGAGCAAAGCATTTCATTCAAGAAAAACGGGCAGAACGACATGGCCATTGCGGACTTCGAGGCAAACGCGATGTCGTACCAGAACGAGTTGCTGCAGACCCTTGCTACGCTGAGAATCGAGAAACTGCGTTCAAACGAGGCAGCCGTCAACCTGTTCAAGTCCAGCAGTTCAAGCAACCTGAAGATACTGCCCGCAGCCATCTCGATCACGCTGCTGCTGGTGATCGCATCCGGGATATGGCTGTTCCGCAGCACCGTTCTGCCCATCAGGGCGATGGAGTCGGCGATGAAAAAAATCTCGGCCACGCTGGATTTTACGCATCGCGTACCCATTGTTCGCCACGACGAGATCGGCAACTCTATCGCGTCATTCAATAGCCTGATGGACACGCTTGAGCATACCTTGTCCGTGATGATGGGCGTCATCAGGCACAACGAGGTATCTTCCGCGCAAATGCACCAGGCATCCGTCAAACTAGGACAGATTGCCCATCAGGGGAGCAGTTCCGCCACCGAAATACATTCAGCCGCAATAAAGATACAGGACCAGATCGAAAGCATCACCGTACGCACCGAAGAAGCCGGCCTTCTGACCATTAAATCAGGCAAGGAAGCGGCCGACAATGCACAGACGATACGCGCCGCAATGGATCACTTCCAATCGCTCACAGGCAGCGTTGCAACGGCCGCCGAACACGTGTACGCGTTGGCAGATTCCAGCAACAATATCTTTCTGGTCGTCGAGGAAATCCGCAAGATTGCCGATCAGACCAATCTGCTTGCATTGAATGCAGCGATCGAGGCCGCTCGCGCAGGCGAAACAGGCAGGGGATTCGCGGTGGTTGCCGACGAGGTGCGCAAACTGGCCGAACATTCGGCAGCGCTGACGCGTTCGATTTCGGTTCAGATAGAGGGAATCCAGTCCGCATCGACCGCATCGACCGGGATGATGAACAGGGTCGTGTCTGAAATGAACGCATCCATGAAGCTGGCAAATTCTGCGGGCGCTGCGATGCACACCATAGAGGAATACTCGCAGGAAGTAATCGCCATGGTTGACAAGATCAAGCAATTGGCTTCGACCAGCCAGAGCTCAAGTCGCGGTATCGTGGTCCAGGTAGGCAATGTGGCCGAGTTCATCAAGAACTCCAACATCGCGGCGAACCACACCAGAGACTCGGCCAACATGATTTGCGACATCTCTATAAAAATGAGCGAAGTGGTCAACCGCTTCAAGATCAGCGGCGAAGTTGCCGCATCGTCAAGCTAGCGGGCGAACTACTCGACCTCCAGCTCTATCACCCGCATCGCATCGCCCGCTGTCACGCCAAGCGGGAAATTTCCGCAATGCGGGCAGGCATCGTACAATGCCGCAAGCGGCACATGGCACGCGCATTGCGCGCACCAACCCTGCCCTTCCGTTTCGACGATATCCAGCGCCGCCCCTTCTGCAATGCTTCCCTGCATCACTGCCTCGAAGCAAAAACGCATAGCTTCAGGCTCGACAGCAGAAAGCTTCCCTATTTCAAGCACCACGCGGCGCACACGCCGGAATCTTTCTGCGCTTGCGGATTCTTCCATGATTTTCAGCACGCCTTCTGCCAGCGACATCTCGTGCATGTCGTCCCCCTGAAACTTGCATGGCCGACAGTATACCTCCCGCTGTCAAATCTGTTTTCATGAGCGTAAACTGAAAGCCTTCCTGCACATGAGAGTACGCCCATGCATGCGCTTGACCCGATACTCCTGCGTTATCCTCAACGCGACCTTTTGCAGATACTCATCGCGGTTCAGGATCACTTTGGCTACATCCCTGCAGAAGCCATCGACTATCTGAGCTTGAAACTGCAACTGCCGCACACCGATATCGTGGGCACGGCAAGCTTCTACGCACACCTGTATTTGCAACCCTGCGGGGAATATCGCGTGCTTTTCTCAGACAACATCACAGACCGCATGCAGGGCAACGCCGCATTGATCGGGCGCAT